>DASYLQ010000497.1:0-13818 GCA_036009485.1 Janthinobacterium sp. | reverse complement strand
ACAGCTGCGCCAGAGCCAGAAGATGGAAGCGATCGGCAAACTGACCGGCGGCGTCGCGCATGACTTCAACAATATCCTGCAAATCATCAGCGGCAACTTGCAGTTGCTGGCCTCGGCCCACGCCGGCGACGAGGCGACGGCGCGGCGCCTGGCGACCACCCTGGACGCGGTCGAGCGCGGCGCCAGGCTGTTGTCGCAACTGCTGTCCTTCGCCCGCAGCCAGCCTCTGCGGCCGACGCTGCTGAACCTGGCCGACGTCATGCGCAAGATGGACGCCATGCTGCGCCGCACGCTGGGCGAATATGTGCACATCGAGACCAGCGTCGCGCGCGACCTGTGGCCGGCGCTGGTGGACCTAGGCCAGCTGGAAAACACGCTGCTCAATATCGCGCTGAACAGCCGCGACGCCATGCAGGGCGACGGCAAGCTGACCATCGAGATCGCCAACGCGGTGCTGGACCGCGAGTACGCCCAGGCGTATCAGGAATTGCGCGCCGGCGACTACGTGATGATCGCCATCTCGGACACCGGCGGCGGCATGTCGCAGGACACCCTGGCGCGCGCCTTCGATCCCTTCTTTACGACCAAGCCGGTCGGGCAGGGCAGCGGACTGGGTTTGAGCATGGCCTACGGCTTCGTCCGGCAAAGCGCCGGCCATATCAAGATTTACAGCGAGTCCGGGGTCGGCACCACGATCAAGATGTATCTGCCGCGCGGCGCCGCGGCGCAGGAGGCGGCGCGGGAAGAAGCGCTGGCCGAGGTCGTCGGCGGCAATGAAACCATCCTGGTGGTGGAGGACGACCTGCAGGTCCAGGCCACCGTCGGCGAAGTGCTGGACGGCCTCGGTTACCGCGTGCTGCGCGCCGGCGACGGCGTCGGCGCCCTGGCGATCTTGCGCAGCGGCGCGCGCATCGACCTGTTGTTTACCGACGTGATCATGCCGGGCGCAGTGCGCAGCCCCGAACTGGCCAGGCTGGCCAAGGAACTGGCGCCGCAGATCGAAATCCTGTTTACCTCGGGGTACACGCAAAACGCCATGGTGCACGGCGGCCGGCTCGACCTCAGCGATGCGCTGATCAGCAAGCCGTACCGGCAGGAAGACCTGGCGCGCAAGATCCGCCAGGTGCTGGACCACCCCGGGACCGCGCAGCAAGACGCGGTCGCGGCGCCGGCGCCTGAACCTGCCGCCGCCGGGGCAGCCGCCGGCGCGCAGCCGGCCGTGCCGCAACGTTCGGTGCTGGTGGTCGAGGATATGGAAGATGCGCGTCTGCTGGCTTGCGAATTGATCGACTTTCTCGGCTACGCCGCCGAGGGCGCCGCCAGCGCCGAAGATGCGCTGGCGATGCTGTCCTCGCGCCGTTTCGACGTCTTGCTGACGGATATAAAACTGCCCGGGATGTCGGGAAACCGGCTGGCCGAACACGTCGCCAGCCGCTATCCGGGCATGAAGATCGTGTTCGCTTCAGGCTATGGTTCGCGGCTGAGGATCAGCAGCGATATCGACAGCTCTTTCCTGGGCAAGCCCTACGATCTCGACCAGCTCAGGGCAGCCTTGGGCTAACAGCTTAATAGGCCAGGAGGCCAAGAGGCCGGGCTACCGGCGCATCCGGCCCGCCCCCTGGCTCCCGGTGTATATTGCTGCCGAGCCGGGTTGACTCCGGATTGCTCGATATTTAGTCTTCGGACCCGCACCATGTCGCCTGTCTTGGCCCCCGTCTTGGCCCCCGTCTTGCGGTTTTGCCTGGCTATCGCCTATTTCGCCGTCTTGCTGGGCGTCGCCTGGCTCACCCGCGCCTACCACAGCGGACCGCTATCAGGAACAGTTATTCGGCAGCTAACGCCTGGGCCTGGAGTTACTTTTAGTCAATGGTTTACTGGTCTTGTGCGGCTTGTTCCTGATCTCGGTAGCGGAAAAAAAACCAGGATCTGGTTTTATCCAAATGAACAGGCGGAACGTTTTTGGCATACAGTAGGGGACCTCGAAAAATAGCCGTTTGCGTTCGTCCTTCTAACCTGCCGGAGTATCAATGTCTTTCCACCCCTTACAAAGCGTCCGCCGCGGCCTTGGTTTTTTCTGGCGCGCGCTCGATGCGACGCGCCGGACCATCCTCAACCTGCTGTTCCTGGCCCTTGTCGCGGCCATCGTGTACGCGCTCTTCGGCGGCGGCGCCAAGCCGCTGGCGGCCAAAACGACGCTGGTGCTCGACCTGCAGGGCCAGCTGGTCGAGCAGCATACCGGCAATGCGCGCGAGGTATTGCTGTCCAGCGTACGCGGCGACAGCAAGAAGACCGTGCAATTGCGCGACGTGCTGACGGTGCTGGACGCCGCCGGCAAGGACAAGAACATCGGCACCGTGGTCGTGCTGATGGATGACATGGAAGGCGGCGGCCTGGCCATGCTGCGCGAAGTGGCGGCCGCGCTGGACCGTTTCCGCGCCACCGGCAAGCATGTCGTGGCCTGGGGCGCCAGCTATAACCAGCGCCAGTACATGGTGGCGGCCCACGCCAACGAGGTTTACCTGCATCCGATGGGCTCGGTCATGCTGGAAGGCTTCGGCCATTACCGCAATTACTACCGCGACGCGCTCGACAAGGTCGGCGTCACGGTCAACCTGCTGCGCGTCGGCACCTATAAAAGCTTCGCCGAGCCGTATATCGCCAACGGCCCGTCCAGCGCCGCGGCCGAAGCCGAAAGCTTCCTGAACAACGCGCTGTGGGCCGAATACACGGGCGAAGTGGAAAAGGCGCGCAAGCTGCCGCAGGGCCAGTTGATGAAGGACATCAACGACTTGCCGGCCCTGGTCAGCGCCGCCAACGGCGACATGGCCAGGCTGGCGCTGGATGAAAAACTGGTCGACGGCTTGAAGACGCGCGACGAAGTGCGGCAGATTCTGATTGCCCGCGGCGCCAGTGATGCGGATGGCAAGAACCTGCGCCAGGTCTCCTTCGACGACTACCTGGCGCGCCAGCACCCGGCCGTCTTCGGCGACGCTGTCGGCGTGGTGGTCGCGGCCGGCGAGGTCAGCGACGGCATCGAGGGAGCGGGCGCCGTCGGCGGCCAGTCCACCGCGGCGCTGATCCGCCAGGCGCGCGAGGACGAGCACATCAAGGCGCTGGTGCTGCGCATCGATTCGCCCGGCGGCAGCGCCTTGGGTTCGGAGTTGATCCGCCGCGAAATGGAATTGACGCGCGCCGCCGGCAAGCCGGTGGTGGTTTCGATGGGCAATGTGGCGGCGTCCGGCGGCTACTGGATGTCGATGGCGTCCGATGAAGTGATCGCCGACCCGAGCACCATCACCGGCTCGATCGGCGTCTTCGCCATCTTGCCGACGGCCGACAAGGTGATCGGCAAGCTGGGCATCCACACCGGCGGCACCACCACCACCTGGCTGGGCGACGCCGGTAATCCGCTGCGTCCGCTCGATCCGCGCTTCGCCCAGGTGATCCAAGGCAACATCAACCATGTGTATGCCGAGTTCACGATGCGGGCGGCGCAGGCGCGCAAGACGACGCCGGAAAAAATCGACGAGGTGGCGCAGGGCCGGGTCTGGACCGGCGCCCAGGCCAAGGAACGGGGCCTGGTCGACACCCTGGGCAGTTATGGCGACGCCCTGGCGTCGGCGGCCCGGCGCGCCGGCATGAGGGGCGATTACCGCGTCGCCTACATCGAGCGCGAAAGTTCCAGGTTCGACCGCCTGATCGGCATGTTCGGCCTGTCGGCGGCGCAGTCGGCGCTGCAGGCGCTGGGCCTGGGCGCGCAGGTCCGGCTGGGGCTGGCCACCACCGGCTTGCCGCCGGCGGCGGCGGTCGGCATCGCTGAAGACCTGAGCTGGCTGTCGCAGCTGAACCGCGACCGTCAGCCCTTCATGGCGCTGACCCATTGCCTCTGCGGTTCCCCGTAATGTAATGGCGGGCGGGCTGCGCAGTAGGTTTGCGAGCCCGCCTGGACGTTGGCTGACCCCAAGCCCTTCTTAACCGCGGACCGGGAAATTTGTAGCGACTTTGTAACGAATTTTCTTCGACGGCAATATGCCGCAGGGCTTATCCGCGATGCGGGGCCAGCCGCCAGGCGCTCTGAATCCTGCCCCGCGCAAGACGGAGCAGCGATTCATTCGGCCTTCAATTTTTCCCCAAAGCACATGTTTGACGAGGCGACGGGCTCGGTACGGCCCTGTAGTCTTTGTTACCGAGGGGGTTCAATTAGCTTACATGATTATGCTAGAGTCCACGCTTTGCTTTGCCGCGCATTTGCGCAGCACGACCGATAAACAAGCTGTACGGCTTAAGCGGCCGTCACCAGTTGCTAAATAAACCAGCGCCGTGATTGCACGGCATACCAAAGGATAAGCGATGGATTCGCAAGTTGCGCCGAACGCCACAATCACACCACTTCAACGCAGCCGCCGCTCGAAATTCATCGGCAGCCTGATCGCGGTCGCGGCACTGGCAGCCCTCGGCGCCTATGCCTGGCATCTGACCCATCAGCCGGTGGGGGCGGGCGGTGCCGGCGGCGCCGGCGGTCCCGGTGGCGGACGTCCGGGCGGCGGCGGCCCGCGCCAGGCGCCGCCGAGCACGGTGGGTGTCGCCACGGCGGCCAAGGCCGACTTGCCGGTGGTGCTGGACGCGCTCGGCACCGTGACGCCGCTGGCCACCGTGACGGTGCGCGCGCAAGTGTCGGGCATCCTGCAAAAGATCCTCTATAAAGAAGGCGACATGGTCAAGGCCGGCCAGGTGCTGGCCATTATCGATCCGAGCCAGTTCCAGATGGCCCTGCTGCAAGCGACCGGCGCGCGCGTGCGCGACGAGGCGCAGCTGGAAAACGCCAGGCTGATGCTGGGCCGCGACCAGACCCTGCTGAAACAGGATTCGATCGCCCGCCAGGACGTCGACACCCAGGCTGCGCTGGTCAAGCAGCTGGAAGGCGCCGTCATGACCGACAAGGCGGCGGAAGGCACGGCGCGCCTGAATCTCGGTTACACCAAAATCGTCTCGCCGGTCACCGGCCGGGTCGGCCTGCGTCCCGTCGACGTCGGCAACCTGGTCAACGCCGGCGACGCCGCCGGCGTGGCCGTGGTCACCCAGTTGTCGCCGATCGACGTGGTGTTCACGCTGCCGCAGGATGCGGTGCCGGACGTGCAGGCGCGCCTGCACGAAGGCGCGGCGCTGCCGTCCATCGCGCTCGACCGCAACCGCGTCAACACCCTCGACAGCGGCAGCTTCGCCGCGCTCGACAACCAGGTCGACGTGCAGACCGGCACGGTCAAGGCCAAGGCGCGCTTCGCCAACGCCAAATCGACCCTGTTCCCCAGCCAGTTCGTCAACGTGCGCCTGGAACTGCGCACCATCAAGGATGCGATCATGGTGCCGGTGACGGCGATGCGCCACGGTTCGATCGGCGATTTCGTGTATGTGCTGAACGCCCCCGAGCGCAGCGTCGCGCTGCGCCAGGTCACCCGCGGCGGTTCCACCGTCGACAAGGTCCAGGTCGTGAGCGGCCTGCAGGCCGGCGAACAAGTCATCACCGAAGGCGCCGACCGCCTGAAGGATGGCGCCAAGGTGGTGCTGCCCGGCGATAAGCCGTCCGTCGGCGGCGGCCGCCGCGGCGCCGGTGCCGGCACAGGCGCGGCCACGGCCGCCGCCGACGGCGCCGGCGCGCCGCCCGGCGAACGCCGCCATCACCGCAGGGACGGCGCCGCGGCGTCGGACGGCGCCGCCGCTTCCGGCTCCGCTTCGGCACCGGCCCCTGCGCGTCCTGCCGGGGGCGCCGCACAATGATGTCGTTTGCCGTCTTTAAGTTCGACACCAAGTTGAACACCAAGTTGAACAGGAAGGCCCCATGAGTCCCTCAGGCCCATTTATCCGGCGGCCGGTGGCGACCGCGCTGCTGATGCTCGCCATCGTCCTGACCGGGATCGTCGGCTTCAAGTTCCTGCCCCTGTCGGCGCTGCCGCAGGTGGACTTCCCGACCATCCAGGTGCAGACCCTGTACCCCGGCGCCAGCCCCGAAGTGATGGGCCAGACCGTCACCGCGCCGCTGGAACGCCAGTTCGGCGCCATGGCCGGCCTGGCGCGCATGAGCTCGACCAGCGCCGCCGGCGTGTCCATCATCACGCTGCAGTTCGGCCTCGGCCAGACCCTCGACGTCGCCGAGCAGGAAGTCCAGGCCGGCATCAACCAGGCCCAGTCGCTGTTGCCGACCGACTTGCCGGCGCCGCCGATCTACGCCAAGGTCAACCCGGCCGACGCACCGGTGCTGACCCTGGCGATCACGTCCGACACGCTGCCGCTGACCGAAGTGCAAAACATCGTCAACACGCGCCTGTCGCTGAAGATCAGCCAGGTCAGCGGCGTCGGCCTGGTGACCCTGTCCGGCGGCCAGCGTCCGGCCGTGCGCATCCAGGCCAACACCCAGGCGCTGGCGTCCTACGGCATGGGCCTGGACACGCTGCGCACGGCGATCACCGCCGCCAACGCGAATACCGCCAAGGGCCAGTTCGACGGCCCGACCCGCTCGTACACCATCAACGCCAACGACCAGTTGATGGTGGCGGACGAGTACAAGAGCCTGATCCTGGCCTACAAGGACGGCGCCCCGGTGCGCCTGACCGATGTCGCCGAAGTGGTCGACAGCGCCGAAAACGTCGAGCTGGGCGCCTGGTCCGGCAATACCCCGGCCATCATCCTGGACGTGCGCCGCCAGCCGGGCGCCAACGTCATCGCCACGGTCGACGCCATCAAGGCGCGCCTGCCGGAACTCCAGGCTTCGCTGCCCGGCTCGCTCAAGGTGCAAGTGCTGAGCGACCGCACCACCGGCATCCGCGCCTCGGTCGAACACGTCGAGATGGAACTGATCCTGGCCGTGGTGCTGGTGGTGCTGGTGATCTTCGCCTTCCTGCACAGCGTGCGCGCCACCGTCATCGCCAGCCTGTCCGTGCCGATCTCGCTGATCGGCACCTGCGGCGTGATGTACCTGCTCGGCTATAGCTTGAACAACCTGAGCCTGATGGCGCTGACCATCGCCACCGGCTTCGTCGTCGACGACGCCATCGTCATGATCGAAAACATCGCCCGCTACATCGAAGAGGGCGAGTCGCCCATGGCCGCCGCCATCAAGGGCGCGACGCAGATCGGCTTCACCATCATTTCGCTGACGGTGTCGCTGATCGCCGTGCTGATCCCGCTGCTGTTCATGGGCGACGTGGTCGGACGCCTGTTCCGCGAGTTCGCCATCACGCTGGCGATCACCATCCTGATCTCGGCGGTGGTCTCGCTGACGCTGGTGCCGATGATGTCGGGCCGCTGGCTGAAAGCGCACGGGCAAGAGTCGGAAAGCGCCGTCGCCCGCCGCACCCAGCAATTCTTCGACTGGGTCATCGGCCATTACGACCGCGCCCTGACCTGGGTGCTGGAGCGCCGCACCCTGACCCTGCTGGTGGCCCTGGCCACGCTCGGCCTGACGGTGCTGCTGTACGTGGTGATCCCGAAGGGCCTGTTCCCGACCCAGGACACGGGGCAGCTGCAGGCGCGCATAGAGACCGCGCAATCGGTGTCCTACGCGCGCATGGCCGAGCTGCAGCAGGCCGCGGCCAGGGAAATCCTGGCCGATCCCGACGTCGAGACCCTCAGTTCCGTGGTCGGCGTCGACGCCGCCAACAACACCATGCTGCACACCGGGCGCATGTTGATCAACCTGAAGCGCCAGCGCATCGGCACCCAGGACCAGACCATGGATCGCCTGCGCCGCCGCGCCATGTCGGTGGCCGGCGTCACCATCTACCTGCAGCCGACCCAGGACTTGACCATCGACGCCGAAAGCGGCCCGACCCAGTTCCGCGTCTCGATCGAGGGCGCCGACAACGCCACCGTCACGCAGTGGGCCGGCAAGCTGGCGCAGCGCATGGCCGGCGTGCCGCAGCTGCGCAACGTGGTGTCGGACGCCGGCGCTTCCGGCGCCGCCGCCTACATCGCCGTCGACCGCGACAGCGCTTCGCGCCTGGGCGTCACCGCCGCCTCGATCGACGACGCGCTGTACAGCGCCTTCGGCCAGCGCATCGTCTCGACCATCTTCACCGAAACCAACCAGTACCGGGTGATCCTGGAAGCGCGCCAGAACGACTTGAACACGCCCGAGGCGCTGGGCAACCTGCAGTTGCGCGGCAATTCCGGCAAGCCGATCCCGCTGTCGGCGGTCGCCACCATCACGGAAAAGCCGGCGCCGCTGCAAGTGACCCACGTGTCGCAATATCCGGCCACCACGCTGGGCTTCGACACCGCTCCCGGCGTCTCGCTGGGCAGCGCCGTCGACGCCATCAAGCAGGCCGCCGCCGACATCCAGTTCCCGGCTTCGGTGACGATGACCTTCCTGGGCGCCTCGGGCGCCTACCAGGCCTCGCTGCAAAACCAGCTGTGGCTGATCCTGGCGGCGGTGGTCTGCGTCTACATCGTCCTCGGCGTGCTATATGAAAGCTACATCCATCCGCTGACCATCCTGTCGACGCTGCCGTCGGCCGGCGTCGGCGCGCTGCTGGCGCTGCTGATCAGCGGCCAGGACCTGGGCGTGATCGGCATCATCGGCATCATCCTGCTGATCGGCATCGTCAAGAAAAACGCCATCATGATGATCGACTTCGCCATCGAAGCCGAGCGCGAGGAGGGCAAGTCGCCGCGCCAGGCGATCCACCAGGCCGCGCTGCTGCGCTTCCGTCCCATCCTGATGACGACGCTGGCGGCGCTGTTCGCCGCCGTGCCGCTGATGCTGGGCTGGGGCGAGGGCGCCGAACTGCGCCGGCCGCTCGGCCTGGCCATCTTCGGCGGCTTGATCGTCAGCCAGATGCTGACCCTGTTCACCACGCCGGTGATCTATCTCGGCTTCGATTCGCTGGGCCGGCGCTGGTTCGGCAAGGGCACCCAGACGGCCCCGGAGGCGCAGCTCGACCTGCAGTCCGGCACGCACGGTCACAGTCACAGTCACGGCCATGGTCCTTCCTTGAGCGGTCCTGACGGCGGGACGGCAACGTGAACCTGTCCGCTCCTTTCGTCAAGCGTCCCATCGCCACGGTCTTGCTGACCGTCGGCGTGGCGCTGGCCGGCATCGGCGCCTTTTTCGTGCTGCCGGTGGCGCCGCTGCCGCAGGTGGATTTTCCCATCGTCTCGGTGAACGCCAGCCTGCCCGGGGCCAGCCCGAGCACCATCGCCACCAGCGTCGTCACGCCGCTCGAGCGCCACCTCGGCGTCATCGCCGGCGTCAACGAAATGACCTCTTCCTCGGGCACCGGCTCGGGCAACATCACGCTGCAGTTCGACCTGACGCGCAACGTCGACGCCGCCGCGCGCGAAGTGCAGGCGGCCATCAACGCCGCCCGCGTCGACTTGCCGGCCACCCTGCGCAGCAACCCGTCCTACCAGAAGGCGAACACCTCCGGGCCGCCGATCATGATCCTGGCGCTGACCTCGAAGACGCGCACGCCGGGACAGATCTACGACGCCGTCGAGAACCTGATCGTGCAAAAGGTTTCCCAGGTGCAAGGCATCGGCGACGTCGAGCCGGGCGGCGGTTCGCTGCCGGCGGTGCGCGTCGAACTGCTGCCGTATGCGCTGAACCGCTACGGCCTGTCGATGGAAGACGTGCGCGCGGCGATCCAGGCGACCAACGCCAACCGCCCGCGCGGCGCGCTGCGGGGCAGCGGCCGCAGCCTGCAGATCTATAGCGGCGGCACCACGTCCCAGGGCGGCCGCAACGCCGACGACTACCGCACCCTGATCGTCGGCTACCGCGACCAGACCCCGATCCGCCTGCAGGACGTGGCCCAGGTGGTCGACGGCGTCGAGGACGTGAATAACCTCGGCCTGTTCAACGGCGAGCAGGCGGTGGTGGTGATCCTGCGCGCCCAGGCCGGCGCCAATGTCATCGAGACCGTCGACAGCGTCACCGCGATGCTGCCGGAAATCCGCGCCCAGCTGCCGCAGGACATCCGCCTGGACGTGGCGATGGACCGTACCACCTCGATCCGCGCCGCGCTGCACGACATCGAATTCACGCTGGTGGTGTCGATCCTGCTGGTGGTGCTGGTGGTCAGCGTCTTCCTGCGCTCGGCCCGCGCCACCTTCGTGCCGGCGCTGGCCACCGTGGTCTCGCTGCTGGGCACCTTCGGCGTCATGTACCTGCTCGGCTTCAGCCTGGACAACCTGAGCCTGATGGCGCTGACGGTGGCCACCGGCTTCGTCGTCGACGACGCCATCGTCGTGCTGGAAAACACCATGCGCCATGTCGAAGCCGGCATGAACCGCTTCGAGGCCGCCCTGCTGGGCGCGCGCGAGGTCGGCTTCACGGTGCTGTCGATCAGCCTGTCGCTGGTGGCGGTCTTCATTCCGCTGCTGTTCATGGGCGGCCAGATCGGCCTGCTGCTGCGCGAGTTCGCCGTCACGCTGTCGGCGGCGGTCCTGATCTCGCTGGTGATTTCGCTGACGACGACGCCGATGCTGTGCGCCTGGCTGCTGGCGCCGGGCGCCCACGATCCGCAGGCGCGGCCTCAGGGCCGGGTGGCGCGGCTGTTCGAGCGCGGCTTCAACGTCATGCTCAGGGGTTACGAGCATTGCCTGGACTGGGCCCTGGGCAGCGCCTGGGTGGTGATGCTCAGCCTGGCTTTCGTGGTGTGCCTCAACGTGTATCTGTTCGGCGCCATCCCCAAGGGCGGCTTCCCGATGCAGGACACCGGCCAGATCCAGGGCGGCCTGCGCGCCGACCAGAGCATTTCCTTCCAGGCCATGCAGGGCAAGCTGAAGCAACTGGTCGGCATCATCCATAAGGATCCCGACGTGGCGACGGTGGTCGGCTTCACCGGCGGCCGCCGCGCCGGCGGCGGCTTCATCTTCGTCACGCTGAAGCCGGCCAAGCAGCGCAACGTCGCCGGCCAGGCCGTCATCGCCCGGCTGCGGCCGCAACTGGCCAGGATCACCGGCGTACAGCTGTTCCTCAACCCGGTGCAGGACTTCGGCTCCGGCGGCCGTTCGACCAACTCCAGCAACCAGTACACGCTCAAGAGCGACAACCGGGCCGACCTGAAGATCTGGGCCAGCAAGCTGGCCGACGCCATGAAGGCGCGCAAGTCGATGATCGACGTCGACACTGACCAGGCCGACAATGGCGTCGAAACCTTTGTCAATATCGACAAGAGCAGCGCCGCGCGCCTGGGCCTGGCGGTCAAGGACGTCGACAATGCGCTGTACGACAGCTTCGGCCAGCGCATCGCGTCGACCATCTACGATGAGTTGAACCAGTACCACGTGATCATGGAAGTGGCGCGCGAGTACGCCCGCAGCCCGAACGTGTTGAGCGACCTGTACGTGCCGTCGACCGGATTGCCGGCGCCGAGCGCCGCCAATCCGGGCGGCACGCAGGTGGCCGAAACCGTCGCCGCCACCGGCAGCGGCACGTCCAGCGCCGCCTCCTCCGGCGCCACCAGCTCGACCACCGCTTCGCTGACCGGTTCCAGCACCAGCGCCAGCACCAGCACGACGACGGCGGCGGCGGCGCTGGCCGCGGCCAACAGCGGCACGGCGGCCAACGTCGCCGCGCCGCCGACGCGCGACGCCTCCAGCGGCTCGGCCCTGAGCCTTTCCGCCACCACGATGGTGCCGCTGTCGGCCATCGCTTCCTTCGCCGAACGCGGCGCGGCGACCACGATCAACCACCAGGACGGCGAAGTCGCCACCACCGTGTCGTTCAACCTGGCGCAGGGCTACAGCCTGTCGCAGGCATCCGCCGAGATCGCCGAGTGCGAAGCCGAGATCGGCATGCCGAACAATGTGCGCGGCAGCTTCCAGGGCTCGGCCAAGGTGGCGGCCGACAGCAACAAGGCGCTGCCGCTGCTGATCCTGGCCGCCATCACGGTGATCTACATCGTCCTCGGCATCCTGTACGAAAGCCTGGTGCATCCGCTGACGGTGCTGTCGACCCTGCCCTCGGCCGGGGTCGGCGCCGTGCTGGCGCTGCTGATCTTCCACATGGAGTTTTCGACCATTTCGCTGATCGGCATCCTGCTGTTGATCGGCATCGTGAAAAAGAACGCCATCCTGATCATCGACTTCGCGCTCGACCTGGAGCGTTCGCGCGGCCTGACTGCGGTGCAGGCGGTGCGCGAAGCCTGCCTGCTGCGCTTCCGCCCCATCCTGATGACGACCATGGCGGCCGGCCTGGGTGCCTTGCCGCTGGCGATAGGCTTCGGCGAAGGTTCCGAGCTGCGCCAGCCGCTCGGCGTCTCCATCATCGGCGGCCTGATCGCCAGCCAGGTGCTGACCCTGCTGACCACGCCGGTGGTGTATATCCTGCTCGACAAGCTGCGCCGCCGCAGCCCGGACGAGCATAACCTGAGCCGCATCCATACCGACGCGCCCCACGCCTCGCCCATTCCCACATAAATCGACCATGCGACCATCCACTTCCTTATTCCACCCCCGTCTGCCGGCGCTGGCCGCCGCGGTTGCCCTGGCCTGCCTGGCCAGCGGCTGTTCCGTCAGCCCGGTCTACCAGCGCCCCAGCACGCCGCAAGCGGCCGCCTTCAAGGAAGCGCAGGGCTGGCAGGCGGCGGCGCCGGCCGATGCGCTCGACCGCGGCGCCTGGTGGACCATGTTCAACGACCCGGTCCTGAACCAGCTGGCCGCCAGCGTCGACGTGTCGAACCAGAACGTGGCCGCGGCCGCCGCCAATTACGAGCAGGCGCGCGCGCTGGTGCGCGGCCAGCAGGCGCTGCTGCTGCCCACGGTCGGCCTGAGCGGCGGCGCCACCAAGTCCGGCGGCGGCGGTTCCAGCGCCATCAGCGGCGGCAATGGCAAGAATTACCAGCTGGGCCTGGCCGGCAGCTGGGAAGCCGATATCTGGGGCCGCCTGCGCGCCGGCGTCAACAGCGCCACCGCCAGCGCCCAGGCCAGCCTGGCCGACCTGGCGGCGGCGCGGCTGTCGGCGCAGAGCGAGCTGGTGACCGATTACATTTCGCTGCGCCTGGCCGACGCCGAGCATGCGCTGCTGACGCGCACCATCGCCAGCTACCAGCGCTTCTTCGAGATCACGCAAAACCAGTTCAATGCCGGCATCGTCGCCCGCGTCGACCTGCTGCAGGCCGAGACCCAGCTGGACAATGCCAGGATCCAGGCCGTCAACGTCGAGTTGCAGCGGGCCCAGTTCGAGCACGCCATCGCCGTCTTGCTGGGCAAGGCGCCGTCCGACTTCAGCCTGGCCGTGGTGGAATGGAATACCACGGTGCCGGCCGTGCCGGCCGGGATACCCTCGGCCCTGCTGCAGCGCCGCCCCGACATCGCCGCCGCCGAGCGCCGCGTCGCCGTCGCCAACGAACAGATCGGCATCGCCCGCGCCGCGTATTACCCGAGCGTGGGCTTGACGGCCGACTACGGCACCGGCGGCAGCCAGGTGGCGAACCTGTTCCGCGCCTCCGACGCCTTGTGGTCGTTCGGCGTGTCGGCGGCGGTCAACCTGTTCGACGGCGGCGCCATCACGGCCCAGGTCGACAGCGCCAAGGCGGCGCATCAGTCGGCCGTGGCAATTTACCGCCAGACCGTGCTGAGCGCCTTTGCCGACGTCGAAGACCAGTTGGCCGGCACGCGCATCCTGACGCAGCAGCTGGAATTGCAAAAAGCCGCATCGGCCGCCGCCGACCAGGTCGAGGAAAAGCTGATGAACGAATACCGCGCCGGCCAGATCGTCTACTCCAACGTGGTCACGGCCCAGGTGACGGCGCTGCAGGCGCGTATTGCCTTGGTGCAGTCGCAAGCCAGCCGCCAGACCACGGCGGTGTCGCTGATCCG
>DASYLQ010000496.1:0-2895 GCA_036009485.1 Janthinobacterium sp. | reverse complement strand
TCCCGAATTCTGGTATGGCGGCCATGGCGGCATACTGCCAGGCACCGGCGACCCGACCCGCATCATCCAGGGCCTCGTGACCGGCATCGGCTTCCTCGGCGCCGGCGTGATCATGCGCGAAGGCTTCAACATCAGCGGCCTGACCACGGCCGCCTCGATCTGGGCTTCGTCGGTGATCGGCGTCATGGTCGGCATCGGCTTCTATCTGTCGGCGATGGGCCTGGCCTTCCTGTGCGCGATGTCGATGATCTTCATTTCGCGCCTCGAACAGTGGTTGCCGTCGCGTCATGCGGTGGCGGTCACGATGCGCTTCAAACAGGACTTCCTGCCGCGCGAGGATGCGCTGCGCCGGATGGCGCTGCAGCGCGGCTACGAAATCGCCGGCGGCTCGCTGATGATCGCCAGCGAGGCCGGCCAGCAGGAATGGCGCTTCGTCGCCGTCGCGCTGGGCAAGCGCGCCGGCATGCGCCTGTCGGAACTGGCGGCCGAACTGGCCGTCTTCGACGGCATCGACAGTTTCCAGCTGTCGCATGCGCGTAATTAGAACGGATGACACCATGCTGAAGGCGATGGCGAACCCTGGCCCGGCTGAGGCGGCGGCGGAACCGGCCTGGCTGGAACAGCCGGGATCGGGCTGTTGATGGCGACCACGCTGAACATCATCGGCGCCGGCCATGTCGGCTCGGTGCTGGGGCGGGTGTTTGCCACCGTCCCCGGTATCGCCGTGCAGGACGTCTTGACGCGCTCCGTGGAATCGGCGCGCCGGGCGCTCGGCTTCATCGGCGCCGGGAGCGCCGTCGGCAGTTACGCGCAACTGCGCCGCGCCGACATCTATATGCTCGCGGTCGGCGACGACCAGATCGCTCCGGCCTGCGCCGCGCTGAGCGCCGCCGGCGCCTTGACGGGAGCGGTGGTGTTCCATTGCAGCGGCGCGCTCTCGTCCGCCCACCTGGCGGCGGCGCGGCATGCCGGCGCCGCGGTCGCCAGCGTGCATCCGGTGCGCAGCTTCGCCGATCCGCAGGCGGTGCTGGCCGATTTCGCCGGCACCTTTTGCGGCGTCGAAGGCGACGCCGCGGCGCTGGCCGTGCTGGAGCCGGCGCTGCGCGCGGCCGGCGCGCGCACGGTGGCCATCGACGCCGCCGCCAAGACCGTGTATCACGCCGCCGCCGTCTTCGCCAGCAATTACCTGGCCACCCTGCTGGACACGGCGCTGCGCGCCTACCAGGCGGCCGGCATCCCCGAGGACGTGGCGCGCCAGCTGGCGCAGCCGCTGGTGACGGAAACGGCGGCGAACGTATTCCGCCTCGGCCCGGCGCAGGCGCTGAGCGGGCCGATCGCGCGCGGCGACTTCGCCACAGTGGCCCGCCAGCAGCAAGCCGTGGCCGCGTGGGACGCCGGCGCCGGCGAGCTGTATCGCGCGCTGGTCGAGCCGACCACGCAGCTGGCGGCGCGCAAGCCCGCAAAATGATGGAGCGCGCCGGTCGAAAACAAACCGATGCAAAGAATATATTGCAATGTTGCTGCAATTAAGCGCCCGCAATGGCGCCTTGATGGTGCATTTCCCACAAAAGTATCCGGATTGATCGACAAACACAGTAATAAGCAATAAGCTTGTCCCCTGGAATGTTTTTTAAAAGAAAATAAGATAATGCCGGGCCAGCAAAGGTCAGCAAAGGCGGGCCCTCGCTTTTGGCGAATCCGGCAAAATTTACGGGCCACCTCGGCGGTACGATGCACAGAACAGGGGAAGTGATATGTTATTTTTGAAGACGACGACGGTAACCAAGGCGCCCGGCATTTACGAGGTGGACGTTGCTGCCAAGCCGCCCGGCAAGACTTTCGGCATTTTTATGGCGACCGATCCCGATAACCCGCCGCAAGAAGTACTGGCGCAGTTGAAAGTATTGGGATTTCAAAATACCTACAGCTCCGGATATACCCACAAGGACCGCGGCAAGGTACTCGACCTGCATTTCCAGAAAGACGGCACCGACTTGTTCAAGGGCTGGAAAAGCGAGGAATGCAGCGCCAACCTGGCCGCCATCGAAACCCTGTTCGGCGGCGTCGGCATCGCCATCACGCCGCGCGTGATGTCGCTGGCCGAAGCCTACGCCTGATCCTTCCTTGAAAACAGCCGGCTTCCGCAGGAAGGCCTGCCCATGCCAACCCGTTCAGGCCGGCACTTCGATATGGTATAGCGCCCACGGGCAGGAAGCGAAGCGCTGCGCCAGCGGCTTGGCCGCCATCTGCGCCACCCGGTCGGCGTCGTAGACCGCCCATAATGGGCCCAGGCCGCCCAAGGCCATGGGCTGGCCGTCGAGGTGGGTGGCGACGATGAAACCCTGGGCGCGCGCCTGGGCCACGCTCAAGCTGACGGCGTAACCGTCGACGGCGCGCAGCACCAGCTGGCTATCTTCCCGCACGGCCGCGCCGGCCGCCTTCAACACGTCGAGCAGGGCGGGGCCGCGTAGCGCGTGCGCCTTGGCGTCATATTCCAGCGTCGGCTTGATGCTGATCGCCGGCAAAAGCGCCAGCGCGTCGAAATCGAAGGCATGCGCCTTGTCGAAACTCAGCTTTTGCTTGTGCATCATCTGGTCCAGCACGGGATCGAAGCGGCCGCGGTTGACGTTGCCGATGGCGCCGGTCAGCGTCAGTAGCGCGGGGCCGCGCGCCGTCCTGGCCGCGGCCTGGCTTGCCGCGGGCAAGAGGGTAGGCAAGACGCCGCCGGCCAGCGCCGCGGCAGTCAAAAACTGGCGTTTCTTCATCGCTATATCCATGGAGGAAAGCGCCATCATAACGCGCTTTCATACGCGCACCGATGCCTGGATAGACGCCGCATGGGGAGACAGGAGGGAGACAGGCTTAGCTTATTTTCCGGAACGTCAGATTGATGCG
>DASYLQ010000495.1:0-9112 GCA_036009485.1 Janthinobacterium sp. | reverse complement strand
CTTCTTGCACCAGGGTGACCAGCAGCGGCGCCGGCGTCCACGCTTCTCCCTCGCGGCCAGCCGCATATTTTTTAATCGAACCTAACACGTTCGGCAGACCGACCGTGTCGGCATAAAACATCGGGCCGCCCCGGTAGAGGGGGAAGCCGTAGCCGGCCAGGTACACCATGTCGATGTCCGAGGCGCGCAGGGCGATGCCTTCGGCCAGAAGCCTGGCGCCCTCGTTGACCAGCGCGTACACCAGGCGCTCGACGATTTCCTGGTCGGCCAGCTTGCGCCGCTGGACGCCGATGTCGGCCGAATGGCTGACGATCATGCCGTCAACCAGACTCGAGGGATAGGCCTTGCGCTCGCCGGCCTGATAGTCGTACCAGCCGGCGCCGCTCTTTTGTCCGAAGCGGCCCATTTCGCACAGCAGGTCGCCCAGTGACGAATACCTGATCTCCGGCTTTTCAAGATGGCGGCGCTTGCGGATGGCCCAGCCGATGTCGTTGCCGGCCAGGTCGCTCATGCGGAAGGGGCCCATCGCAAAGCCGAATTTCTCGGCCGCCTTGTCGACCTGTTCCGGCAGACAGCCTTCTTCCAGCAGCTGGAAAGCCTGGCGCGTGTATTGCTCGATCATGCGGTTGCCGATGAAGCCATCGCAGACGCCGGCAACGACGCCGGTCTTTTTCAGTTTTTTCGACAGGGCCAGCGTCGTGGCCAGCACATCCTTGCCGGTCTGGGCGCCGCGCACGATTTCCAGCAGCTTCATCACGTTGGCCGGGCTGAAAAAGTGGGTGCCGATGACGTCTTGCGGCCGGCCGGTGAAGGCGGCGATACGGTTCACGTCCAGCGTCGAGGTATTGGTCGCCAGGATCGCGCCCGCTTTCATCACCTGGTCCAGCTTCTTGAACACGGCTTCCTTGACGCCCATGTCTTCGAACACGGCTTCGACGACGATGTCGGCCTGGGCGATGTCTTCATAGGCCAGAGTGGCGCGCAACAGGGCCAGGCGCTGGGCTAGCTTGTCCTGCGTCAGCTTGCCCTTCTTCAGGCTGCTTTCATAATTCTTGCGCACGGCGGCCAAGCCCTTGTCCAGCGCCGCCTGCGTGGTGTCCAGCAGCGTTACGGGAATGCCGGCGTTGAGGAAGTTCATCGCAATGCCGCCGCCCATGGTGCCGGCGCCGATCACCGCCGCCGTGCTGATGCCGCGCAGCGGCGTATCGGCAGGCACGTCCGGCACCTTGCCGGCAATGCGCTCGGCGAAGAAGGCGTGGCGCAGCGCCTTCGATTCATTGCTCTGTATCAGGTGCATGAAGCGTTCGCGCTCGAACTTCAAGCCATCCTCGAACTTCATCGTCACCGACGCTGCCACGGTTTCGACGCATTCCAGCGGCGCCGGGAAGGGGCCGGCCATGGCCTTGACGGTGTTGCGCGAAAATTGCAGGAAGGCTTCGTGGTTCGGGTAGTCGACCTTGCGGTCGCGCACGCGCGGCAGCGGACGGATATCGGCGATGTTGTCGGCGAAGGCGATGGCCGAGGCCAGCAAGTCGGCGTCGGCAGCGATGACTTCATCGAACAGCGCGGTGCCGGCCAGCTTTTCGGATGGCACCGGGTTGCCGGAAACGATCATATTCAGCGCCATTTCCAGGCCCAGCACGCGCGGCAGGCGCTGGGTGCCGCCGGCGCCCGGCAGCAGGCCCAGCTTGACTTCCGGCAGCGCCATCTGCGCGCCCGGCGCGGCGATGCGGTAATGGCAGCCCAGCGACAACTCCAGCCCGCCGCCCATGCAAACGCCGTGGATGGCGGCGACGACCGGCTTGGTGGCGCTTTCGGCGCTGTGGATCAGGGTATGCAGCGTCGGTTCCGTCAGCGCTTTCGGCGAATTGAATTCCTTGATGTCGGCGCCGCCGGAAAAAACCTTGCCGGCGCCGGTGATGACGATCGCCTTGACGGCGGCGTCGGCCAACGCCCGCCTGATGCCGGCGACCGCCGCGGTACGGGTTTCCAGGCCCATGCCGTTGACCGGCGGATTCTTCAAGGTTATGACGGCAACGCTGCCGTGGACTCGGTATTGCGCGCTCATGCTCTTCCTTATTTATCGGTGGATACGGCGATGCGCCACAGCTGGCCCGCCACTATAACGCATAAAAGAACGACCGTATTTTTATTTTGAAGCGATAAAAGCAGGCTCAACAACCCGGCAAGCGATAGCCCTTGTACTGCTCGCGCAACTTATTCTTTTGTATCTTCCCCGTCGCCCCCATCGGCAAGGACTCGACAAACACCACGTCATCCGGCATCCACCACTTGGCGATCTTGCCCTCGAAAAATTTCAGCAAGCTGTCGCGGTCGACCTCTTGCCCGGGCCGCTTAAGCACCAGCAGCAGCGGCCGCTCATCCCATTTCGGATGCGCGACGCCGATGCACGCCGCCTGCAGCACGGCCGGATGCGCCATCGCCAGGTTTTCCAGATCGATGGTGCCTATCCATTCCCCGCCGGACTTGATCACATCCTTGCTGCGGTCGGTGATCTGCATATAGCCATCCGCATCGATGGTGGCGACGTCGCCGGTCGGGAACCAGCCGTCCTGCAACACGTTGTCCTCTTCCTGGCGGAAATACGAGGCCATGATCCACGGCCCCTTGACCAGCAAATGCCCGTACGCGACTCCATCCCAGGGCAATTCCCTGCCGTCGTCGTCGACGATCTTCATGTCGACGCCATAGATGCCATGTCCCTGTTTTTGTAAAATCTTGCGCTGCTCTTCCTTCGGCAACAGCAAATGCCTGGCCAGCAAGCCGCCGGTGGTACCGAGCGGCGACATTTCCGTCATGCCCCAGCCATGGATGACTTGCACGCCGAATTGATCGATCAGCGTGTTCATCATCGCCGGCGGACAGGCCGAACCGCCGATGACGGTGCGGCGGAAGGTGGAAAATTTGAGCTTGTGTTCCAGCGCGTAATTGAGCAGGCCGAGCCAGACGGTCGGCACCCCGGCCGAAAACGTCACGCGCTCGCTTTCAAACAGTTCATACAGCGACTTGCCGTCCAGCGCGGCGCCGGGAAACACCATCTTCGCGCCGGACAGCAGCACCGAGTACGGCAAGCTCCAGGCGTTCACATGGAACATCGGCACCACCGGCAGCACCGTGTCGGACGAGGACACATTGAGCACGTTCGGCATGGCGCAGGCATAGGCGTGCAGCACCGTCGAGCGGTGCGAATACAGCACGCCCTTCGGATTGCCGGTGGTGCCGGAGGTATAGCACAGCGAGGACGCCGAATGCTCGTCGAACAGCGGCCAGACGTAATCGTCGCCCTGGCTGTCGATCAAGTCTTCATAGCACAGCAGATTGGCGATCTTGCTGTCGGCCGGCATGCGCTCGCGGCCGCACATCAGCACGAAGTGTTTGACGGTGCGGCATTGCGCGGCGATGGCCTCGATGAGGGGCAGGAAAGTCAGGTCGAACAGCAGGCACTGGTCTTCGGCATGGTTGCAGATATAGGCTATCTGTTCGGGAAACAGGCGCGGATTGATCGTGTGCAGCACCGCGCCCGAACCGGACACGGCGTAATACGCTTCCAGGTGGCGGTAGCCGTTCCAGGCCAGCGTGCCGACCCGCTCGCCCATCTTCACGCCCAGCGCCTGCAGCGCATTGGCCAGCCGGCGCGCGCGCTGCCCGCATTCGCGATAGGTGGTGCGGTGCAGATCGCCCTCGACGCGGCGCGACACGATTTCGCTGGCGGCGTAGTGGCGCGCGGCGAATTCGAGGATGCCGGAGATGAGCAAGGGCTGGCTCATCATCTGTCCCATGACGGGCGTGGGCGGATAGCTGATTGCTGAAGGCGAGGACATCGGGTCTCCTTATTGTCTTGGGGAGCGAGTGTCGTGCCGCCGCACTGCCAGCGTCAATGCTTTTCTGTGCTGCGCCGCAGCAGGCGCCTTTGCACCGACGGTTACCGAATGTAACGCGGGTGTCTTCAAGCGGACGACGCGAATAAAATCGCCCGGTGCGGTAAAATCCTGAAGCGTTCCGGTGCATGTGGCCCGGGAAGCAAGCCGGCCTTGTTCCGGCAACATTTACGGAATGGAACTGCCATCACTGCTCACAGCCTACCCCTGGACAATTCTTTCGCGACCTTGCCGCCGTCCTTTTTTACACGCCTGATGCCGACACCCCTGCCCGCGCCTTACCTGGTGGCCAGCAGTCCTGCCGCCGCCGCGCTGCTCGGGCTGGATGCGGCGCAACTGGCCGACGCGGATTTCATCGCCGTGTTGACAGGCAACGAAGTGCCGCAGCGCGCGATGCCGCTGGCCGCCGTCTATTCCGGCCACCAGTTCGGCGTCTGGGCCGGCCAGCTGGGCGACGGCCGCGCCATCTTGCTCGGTGAAATGGACACGCTGGCCGGGCCCATGGAATTGCAATTGAAAGGCGCCGGCGCCACGCCGTATTCGCGCATGGGCGATGGCCGCGCCGTGCTGCGCTCGTCGATCCGCGAATTCCTCTGCTCCGAAGCGATGGCCGCGCTCGGCATCCCGACTTCGCGCGCCCTCGCCGTGGTCGGTTCCGACCAGGGCGTCATGCGCGAAACGGTGGAAACCGCCGCAGTGGTGACGCGCATGGCGCCCAGCTTCGTGCGTTTCGGTTCCTTCGAGCACTGGTTTTACGCCGACAAGAAAGCCGAGCTGAAAATCCTGGCCGACTACGTCATCGAGCGCTTCTATCCCGCGCTGCGCGAACAGGAAAATCCCTACCAGGCGCTGTTGGCGGAAGTGTCGCGCCGCACCGCCCACATGGTCGCGCACTGGCAGGCGGTCGGTTTCATGCATGGCGTGATGAACACCGACAATATGTCGATTCTCGGCCTGACCCTGGACTATGGCCCCTTCGGCTTCATGGAAGCCTTCGACTCCCGCCACATCTGCAACCATACCGACCAGCAAGGCCGTTATTCGTATGCGATGCAGCCCAAGATAGGGCACTGGAATTGTTTCGCGCTGGGCCAGGCGCTGCTGCCACTGATCGGCGAAGTCGACGCGGTCCAGGCCGCTCTGGCCGTCTACCAGCCGGAATTCGCCGTCAAAATGGATGAGCTGCTGCATCAAAAACTGGGCCTGGCCGTGCGGCAAGATGGCGACACCACCCTGTTCGACGCCATGTTTTCGCTGATGCAAGCCAACCACGTCGATTTCACGCTATTCTTCCGCCGCCTCGGCGACTTGCAGGTCGATCATCCGGCCGCCGACGAACCCTTGCGCGACTTGTTCATCGACCGCCTCGCCTTCGACGCCTGGGCCGCCAAATACCGCCAGCGCCTGGCGGCGGAAAACAGCGGCGATGCCGCGCGCCGCCTTGCGATGCATCGGGTCAACCCCAAATATGTGCTGCGCAACTATTTGGCGCAGGTCGCCATCGAAAAGGCGCAAAATAAAGATTTTTCCGAAGTGAGCCGCCTGCTGACGGTATTGCAGTCGCCTTACGACGAACAGCCTGAACATGAACAGTACGCCGCCTTGCCGCCGGACTGGGCCAGCCACCTGGAAGTGAGCTGCTCGTCCTGACGCCAGCCGTATCGCCAGCCATCGACCCATCAACCGGCAACAAGCCGACCAAGCGAGACCGCCATGACCACTGAAAAAGTAAACAAGACCGACGCCGAATGGCGCGCCATGCTCGACCCGATGCAGTTTGAAGTGACGCGTCACGCCGCCACCGAGCACCCCTTCACCGGCAAGTTCTGGGATCACCACGAACACGGCATCTATACCTGCGTCTGCTGCAACACGCCGCTGTTCGCTTCCGACGCCAAGTTCGACTCGGGTTGCGGCTGGCCCAGCTATTTCACCGCCCTCGACCCGGCGAATGTCATCGAGAAGGTCGACCGCAGCCATGGTATGCTGCGCACCGAAATTATTTGCGCCGTATGCGACGCCCACCTGGGCCACGTTTTTCCGGACGGCCCGCCGCCGACCGGATTGCGCTATTGCATCAACTCGGCGTCGCTGCGCTTCGACCCACAATAAAAGCACACCATGAAATTTCTGTTCGATCTGATTCCGGTCATCCTGTTCTTCGCCGTCTTCAAATGGGGCGAAGGCCACCAGGATGCCGCCCATGCGCTGGTCAGCCACTACATGGGCAGCCTGATTTCGGGCGGCACCGTGCAGGCGCCGCAATCGCCCATCTTGCTCGCCACCATAGTGCTATGCCTGGCGACTCTGGCGCAGATCGCTTATCTATTAGTGCGCGGCAAAAAAGTCGACGGTTTGCTGTGGGCTTCGGCCCTGATCATGGCCTTGTTCGGCGGCTTGACGATTTATTTTCACGATGAAGACTTTATCAAGTGGAAACCGACCATCCTGTACTGGTTCTTTGCCGGCTCCCTGCTGGTGGGCCAGTTGGTATTCAAGAAAAACCTGATCCGCAAGGCCATGGAAGCGCAGATCAAGTTGCCTGATGTTATATGGGGCAAGCTGAATCTGGTCTGGACCGCCTTCTTCGCCTTCCTCGGCTTGCTCAACCTGTTTGTCGCCTTTGTCGTGTTCAAGGCCGATACCGGCGCCTGGGTAAGCTTCAAGCTGTTCGGCATCACGGCGATCTTTTTCATCTTTATCGTAGGTCAAACCATGTTCCTGTCCAAATACATGCTGGAGGAAGACGCATGAACCATCCCACCGATACCCGCCTCGAACGCATCAAGGCCCGCCTGACCGCGGCGCTGGCGCCCGTGGAATGCGTGCTCGACGATGACTCCGCCAGCCATGCCGGCCATGCCGGCGCGGCCTCGGGCGGCGGCCACTATAATCTGCGGATTGTTTCCGGTCAATTTGAGGGGCTCAAACTCGTCACAAGACATCGACTCGTGTATGATTCCGTCCACGATATGATGCATAAAGAGATTCATGCGCTGGCCATTATTGCCTTGGCACCATCCGAAGTCTGATGCGGCGCACTGAAAATCGGCGCGCTTCGCGATCACTGTTTAAAAAAATGAACAAAACGATTCATCCTTCTGTAACGCATTTTTGACGAACTTTCCCTTAACAGGATTTAATAATGACTTTTAAGCCAGCCCGCTTGCTGATCGCACTACTCGCCGTTGTCGCCTTACCGGTCGTTGCGCAAAACATTGCTGTTGTCAATGGCAAGCCTATCCCGTCTTCCCGCGTTGATGCCGTTGTCAAACAGGTTGTCGCCCAAGGCCAGCAAGCTGATTCGCCACAACTGCGCGACGCCATCAAGAAAGACTTGATCGGCCGCGAAGTGCTGTTACAGGAAGCTGAAAAGGAAGGCTTCGGCAAGGATGCCGCCGTCAAGCTGCAAGTTGAAAACGCGCGCCAGGCCATCATCATCAACGCCCTGGTCGGCGATTACCTGAAAAAGAATCCTGTCACCGACGCCGACATCAAGGCCGAGTACGACCGTTTCGTTTCCCAGAACGGCGACAAGGAATACCATGTGCGCCACATCCTGGTCGGCACCGAAGCCGAAGCCAAGGACATCATCGCCAAGCTGAAGGGCGGCGCCAAGTTCGAAGACTTGGCCAAGGCCTCGAAAGACACCGGTTCGGCCAGCAATGGCGGCGACCTGGACTGGGCTTCCCCAAGCTCCTTCCCGAAACCGTTCTCCGACGCTTTCATCGCGCTGCAAAAAGGCCAGATCACCGAAACCCCGGTGCAGACGCCGAACGGTTTCCACGTGATCAAGCTGGACGATGTGCGCCCTGCCAAACTGCCGACGCTGGAAGAAGTGAAGCCGCAAGTGGCCGAAGCCCTGCAGCAAAAGAAACTGCAAGCGTATCAGGAAGAAATGGTCAAGAAAGCCAAAATTCAGTAATAATGGCGTGCTCCGGCTCCCTCCGCGGCGCTGGAACCCTTTTGCAGTTTGAAATTATGCGGCCTGCCCGGCAGCCGCGATCTTTTGTTTTTTTATAGGATGTGATAATGATTTTGAAGCCAGCCCGCCTGTTGTTAGCCTTATTCGCTCTCGTGGCGATCCCCGCTTTCGCGCAAAACGTCGCCACCGTCAATGGCAAGCCTATCCCGTCTTCCCGCGTCGATGCCGTTGTCAAGCAGGTTGTCGCCCAAGGCAAGCAAACGGATACGCCGCAGTTGCGCGACGCCATCAAGAAAGACTTGATCGGCCGCGAAGTGTTGATCCAGGAAGCGGACAAGCAAGGCTACGGCACCCACGCCGACGTCAAGGCTGCGGTTGAAAACGCGCGCCAGAGCATCATCATCAACGCCATGCTGGCTGACTACGTCAAGAAAAACCCGGTCAAGGATGCCGACATCAAGGCTGAATACGACCGCTACAAGACATCGATGGGCGACAAGGAATACCATGCCCGCCACATCCTGGTCGCTACCGAGCAGGAAGCCAAGGACATCATCGCCAAGCTGAAAGGCGGCGCCAAGTTCGAAGACCTGGCCAAGGCTTCGAAGGATCCTGGTTCGGCCAGCAACGGCGGCGATCTGGACTGGGTCAGCCCGGGCGCCTTCGTCAAGCCCTTCTCCGACGCCATGGTCGGCCTGCAAAAAGGCCAGATCACCGAAACCCCGGTCAAGACCCAGTACGGCTACCATGTGATCAAGCTGGAAGACGTCCGTCCCGCCAAGATCCCGGCGATGGAAGAAGTCAAAGGCCAGATCGCCGAATCGCTGCAGCAGAAAAAAGTGCAGGCTTTCCGCGACGACTTGCTGAAAAAGGCAAAGATCCAGTAATTGCTTCCAGGCTTAAAAAAGCGCTTCCTCGGAAGCGCTTTTTTTATTTCCCTGGCGCACCCGCCACACCCTTTTTGCCGCACCCGGACCATTTTTATGAGCACAAAACCGCTTCCGCCCTTCCAGCCGAACGAGAACGATCTCGATCCTGAAGACTGGCAAACTTTCCGCGAACAAGGCCACCGCATGTTCGACGACATGGTCGATTTCCTGGCCGGCGTGCGCGAACGGCCCGTGTGGCAACCCATGCCCGCCCCCTTGCGCGACGAATTGCGCACGGCCATGCCGCGCGCGCCGGGCGACCTGGCGCAAACTTATGGCGACTTCCAGCGCCTGGTGCAACCCTATATCGCCGGCAATATCCACCCGCGCTTCATGGGCTGGGTGCATGGCGGCGGCAA
>DASYLQ010000494.1:0-4408 GCA_036009485.1 Janthinobacterium sp. | reverse complement strand
ACGCCGCGCGGCTGCAGCATGTCGACCAGTATTGTGCGTTGCACCGCCTGGTCATCGACGATCAGGATGCGTTTCCGGCTCCCCGCGTAGCCGGACATCTGGTCTTCCAGTTTCAGGCGCGGGCGCGGCGCGTGGATCTCGGACAGGTAGAGTTTTAGCCGGAAAGTGCTGCCGCGCCCCGCTTCGCTGTCGACCGACAGCGTGCCACCCATGATGTTGGCCAGCATGCTGCTGATGGTCAGGCCCAGTCCGGTGCCTACGTCGTTGCGCAAGTCGGCCGAGACGCTGCGTTCGAACGGCAGGAAAATACGTTCGATGTCTTCGGCGCCGATGCCGATGCCGGTGTCCTCGATTTCGAAATGCGCCATTTCGCGTGCGTAGCGCAGACGCAGCGTGACCGATCCGGTGTCGGTAAACTTGACCGCGTTGCCGAGCAGATTGATCAGGATCTGGCGCAGGCGCTTCTGGTCGGCCCGCACCACCTGCGGAATACGGCCGCTCGTGACGACGTTGAAGGCGACGCCTTTTTGCATGGCCTGGGGCGCGAACATGCGCGCAATCTGTTCGAGGAATTCTTCCAGGCGCAGTTCTTCCGAGTCGAGCCGCATCTTGCCGGCTTCGATCTTGGCGATATCCAGCAAGCCGTCGATCAGGCTGAGCAGATGCTCGCCGCTGCTGCGGATGACATCGATGGCGTCGCGGCGGCCGAGAGGGATCGCGGCATCCATCTGCAGGATCTGCGCGTAGCCCATGATGCTGTTGAGCGGTGTGCGCAGTTCGTGGCTCATGCCGGTGACGAAGCGGCTCTTGGCCAGGTTGGCCGCTTCGGCCGCTTCCTTGGCGCGCTGCAGCTGGGCATCGGTCTGTTCATGGGCATCGATTTCCTGCATCAGCAGCTTGGTCTGGCGGTCGGATTCTTCCTGCGCCACGCGGCGGCTTTCGTGGGTCAGCACCAGCCACCACGAGCCGATGCCGGTCAGTACCAGCAGCGTGCAAAACAGCTTGATGAAGATGCCGCTCAGGGCTGCAGGCGCATGCCCCGTGAGCGAGGTCAGATCCTGGTAATACAGCAGCCACAGGATGATTGCGGTGCCACTGGTGAGCGCGCCGTGCACCAGCAGGTAGGAGCCGACGCGGCCGTTCAGTTTGCTCCATAGCCGTTCCGGCAAAAACCTGTGCATGGTGACGGTGATTTGTTCGGACAAGCGCGCCGAATCCTTGCAGCGGTCATTGCAGCGTGCATCGAGCGAACAGCACAGCGAGCAGATCGCGCCCTGGTAGGCCGGGCAGTGCGCCATGTCTTCGCCTTCGAAGCGGTTGTCGCAGACCACACAGCGCATCGTGACGTCGGTGGCATGGGTATGGCGCAAGCTATCGGTGCGGGCCAGGTAGTAGCGGCCGCCGGTGGCGTAGGCGATCAGCGGCGCCGCCACCAAGGCCGCTGCCAGCGCGATGAACGGCGCCATCGCCTGCGCCGCCGCACCGGTGAAGCCGGACAGTGCGATTCCCGACACCACGGAGGCGATCAGCATCGCGCCGATGCCGACCGGATTGATATCGTACAGGTGGGCGCGCTTGTATTCGATATGCGCCGGACTCAGGCCGAGCGGCTTGTTGATGACCAGGTCGGCCACCACGGCGCCGATCCAGGAAATCGCCACCAGCGAGTAGACCTCCAGCACATGCTGCATTGCCTTGAATACGCCCAGTTCCATCAGCAGCAGGGCGATCAGCACGTTAAACACCAGCCACACCACGCGGCCGGGATGGCTGTGCGTGAGGCGCGCAAAAAAATTCGACCAGGCCAGCGAACCGGCATACGCATTGGTGACGTTGATCTTGATTTGCGAGATCGCGACGAACAGCGTCATCGCCGCGAGTACCCATGCCGGATTGGAAAACAGGTAACTGAAGGCGATCAGGTACATCTGGGTCGGCTCGGCGGCCTTTTCCATCGGTACCTGGTGCTGGATTGCGAGGAAGGCCAGCAGGGCGCCGCCCAGCATCTTGGCCGCGCCCGGCAAGATCCAGCCGGGGCCGGCCAGCAGCAGCGAGGCCCACCAGCGCACCCGATTGGCGGGCGTCTTGTGCGGCAGGAAGCGCAGGAAGTCGACCTGCTCGCCGATTTGCGCAATCAGCGAGCACGACACTGCCGCGGCGGCGCCGAACAGCAGCAGGTTGAAGGTGCCGCCTTCACCGTGGCGGCCGGAAAAAGTCAGCAGCTCGGCCAGCACATCGGGCTCCTTGTGCAGCACGCTGATGTAGGGCAGCGCCAGCAGTACCAGCCACAGCGGCTGGCTCCATAGCTGCAGCCGGCTGATCCAGGTGACGCCGTAGGCCACCAGCGGAATGATCACGATCGAACAGACGACGTACGCCCATGCCAGCGGCAGGCCGAAATACAGTTCGATCGCCTGCGCCATGATCGACGCTTCCAGCGCAAAGAAGATGAAGGTGAAGCTGGCGTAGATCAGCGAAGTGATGGTGGAGCCGATGTAGCCGAAGCCGGCGCCGCGCGTCAGCAGATCCATATCGACGCTGTATTTGGCGGCGTAGTAACTGATTGGCAAGCCGGTCAGGAAGATCAGGATGGATACGCTGACGATGGCCCACAGCGCGTTGGTGAAACCGTAGCTCAATGTGATCGAGCCGCCGATCGCTTCCAGTACCAGGAAGGACACGGCGCCGAGGGCGGTATTGGCAACGCTGAATTCGGACCACTTGCGAAACGAGCGCGGCGCGAAACGCAGTGCGTAGTCTTCCATCGTTTCATCGGCGACCCATCCATTGTAGTCGCGGCGAATCTTGATGATGCGTTGAGGGGCAGCGTTCACAGGCTCTCCGGGTATGGACGGTGTGACAAAAAAGTTAAGCAAGTAGCGCGCCATGCACAGGAGTTTCCCTTATCCGTGCAGACGGCAGCATACGTCATTTGGCGTATGCCGTCGGCGCACCAAAGCGGGGCGCCTGTGCCAGCTCCGTGCATGCGTCAAACCATGCGTCAAACGACGTATTTGTGCGCCGGCAGCCTGGCCATAAGCTTCATTGGAGGGCGGTCGTGTCAAGCGACGTCCAGAGCGCGCTTACGTTAAACGACGTATTGCTGCGCCGCTTGGCCACTTTTAGTATTTGCACAAGGCAAATGGTTTTCCTGAATGCAGGCCAGCCGATTGTTACCGTGCATTTTTCCGAAATTAAAGCTACTACTGCTCGAAAGGAGTACCGCATGTCTGAAAGTTCGAACGAGGCTCTACAATCGGCACAGCGCCGCAAGGTGCTCATGGGATTGGCTGCCGCGTCCACAATGTCGCTGCCATTGGCCGCACTCGCGCAGAACCCGGCTACGGCGAAAGTCAACACGACGCATCTGGCTGTGACCGATACCGAAGTCACGGTCGGCCAGTTGCATTCGGTCACAGGCACCATGGCGATCAGCGAAACCGGATCGATCCAGGCCGAGCGTCTGGCAATCGATCAGATCAATGCAATGGGCGGCGTACTCGGCCGCAAGATCAAGGTCGTCCAGGAAGATGGCGCCAGCGATTGGCCCACCTTTGCGGAAAAGGCCAAGAAATTGCTGGAGAGCGATCACGTGGCAACCGTATTTGGTTGCTGGACGTCGGCTTCACGCAAGGCTGTGTTGCCGGTATTCGAAAAGGATAACGGTCTGTTGTATTACCCGACTTTCTACGAAGGTTTGGAACAGTCGAAAAACGTGATCTACACCGGGCAGGAAGCCACCCAGCAGATTCTGTCGAGCCTTAACTGGATCGCCAAGGAAAAGAAGGCGAAAACCTTCTTCCTGGTCGGCTCCGACTACATCTGGCCGCGTACTTCCAACAAGATCGCGCGCAAGCACATTGAAAACGTGTTGAAGGGTTCCGTTGTCGGGGAAGAGTACTACCCGCTGGGGAATACCCAGTTCGGCTCGCTGATCAACAAGATCAAGCTGAAAAAACCGGACGTCGTCTTTGTCGACGTGGTGGGCGGCAGCACCGTCGCGTTCTTCAAGCAGTTGAAGGCAGCCGGCGTCACCGCCAAGACACAGACCCTGCTGGCGATCTCGGTGACCGAGGATGAAATGCTCGGCATCGGCGGCGAAAATATGGAAGGCTTCTACGCATCGATGAAATACTTCGAGAGCCTGGACAATCCGAACAACAAGAAATTCGTTGCGGCGTTCAAGGCCAAATACGGTCCGAATGCGGTGATGGGCGACGTCACCCAGGCCGCCTACCTCGGCCCATGGCTGTGGAAAGCGGCGGTCGAGAAGGCCGGCAGCTTCGACGTCGACAAGGTCGTTGCGGCTTCGCCTGGTATCGAACTGAAGACGGCGCCTGAAGGTTACGTCAAGATTCACCCGAACCATCACCTGTGGAGCAAGTCCCGCATCGGCCAGGCGCAGAAG
>DASYLQ010000493.1:0-8626 GCA_036009485.1 Janthinobacterium sp. | reverse complement strand
ATGCCGGTATTGACTGAATTGCTGGGCGTTTAAGCCGGACTGAGCCGATATTCTTGCCGATTCGCTTGTTATTCCGTTTTTTTTCCCGTCGCACAACAATTCTATTAATGGAGACAAAATGAAACTCAAAGCAATTGCCGTGTCCGCAGCCGCCGTCTGCGCCATCGGCTTTTCCGCCGCGGCCACGGCCCAGGTATCGGGTAACGTCATCAAGATCGGCATGATCACTGATATGTCCGGCGTATATTCGGACATCGACGGCCAGGGCGGCACCGAAGCGGTGAAGATGGCGATCGCCGACGCCGGCGCCGTGCTGCCGGGGACGAAGGTCGAATTCGTCTCGGCCGACCATCAAAACAAGGCCGACATCGCCGCTTCCAAGGCGCGCGAATGGTTCGACCAGCAAGGCGTCGACATGCTCATCGGCGGCACCAATTCCGGCGCCAACCTGGCGATGGCGAAAGTGGCGGCGGAAAAGAAAAAGGTCTTCATCGTCATCGGCGCCGGCGCCTCCCAGCTGACCAACGAAGCCTGTACGCCGTACACCGTGCATTACGCCTACGACACCGTGGCGCTGGCGCGCGGCACCGGTTCGGCGATCGTCAAGCAGGGCGGCAAGAACTGGTATTTCATGACCGCCGATTACGCCTTCGGCGCGCAGCTGGAAAAGGATACCTCGGACGTGGTCAAGTCGGCCGGCGGCAAGGTGCTGGGCAGCGTCAAGCATCCGCTCGGCGCCTCGGATTTCTCATCCTTCCTGTTGCAGGCGCAAGCGTCGAAAGCACAGATCCTCGGCCTGGCGAACGCCGGCGGCGACACCATCAACAGCATCAAGGCGGCGAACGAGTTCGGCATCAACAAGTCAATGAGGCTGGCCGGCTTGCTGGTATTCATCAACGACATCCATTCGCTGGGCTTGAACCTGACCCAGGGCATGTATGTGACCGACGGCTGGTACTGGGACTTGAACGCCGACACGCGCGCCTGGGCCAAGCGTTATTTCGACAAGATGAAAAAAGAACCGTCGATGCTGCAGGCGGCCGACTATTCGGCGACGATGACTTACCTGAAGGCGGTGAAAGCGCTGGGTACCGACGATGCCGACAAGGTCATGGCTTACCTGAAAACGAACAAGATCAACGACATGTTCGCCAAGAACGCCGAGATCCGCCCGGACGGCCGCATGGTCCACGATATGTATCTGATGGAGGTGAAGAAACCGGCCGAGTCGAAGTATCCCTGGGATTACTACAAGGTGGTGACGGTAGTCCCGGGCGCCCAGGCTTATCTGACCAAGGCCGAGTCCAAGTGTTCGCTGTGGAAGTAAAGTAAGGGAACCTCGAAAAACCTGCTGCGCAGCCCGCTCTCGCGTGTCCGTTGCTCACCGTACCTTCGTACGGCTCCGCTGCTCAACGCGATAGCGGGCTTGCTCGCTACGGTTTTTCGAGGTCCCCGTAAGTAAGAAATCGCAGGCGCCATCGGCGCCTTTTCCCTCACCCACCCGGTGACCTTTACACTGCGATGACCATGGAAATTTTCGGCGTTCCACTACAAGCGATGATGAGCCAGCTCTTGCTCGGCCTCGTCAACGGTTCCTTCTATGCCATGCTGTCCCTCGGGCTGGCCGTCATCTTCGGCCTCCTCAATGTCATCAATTTTTCCCACGGCGCCATGTATATGGTCGGGGCGTTTTTCGCCTGGATGGGCTTGAACTATTTCGGCGCCAGTTACTGGGTGATGCTGGTCGTGGCGCCGCTGCTGGTTGGCCTGATCGGCATCGTTATCGAGCGCACGATGCTGCGCTGGCTGTACAAGCTCGATCATTTGTACGGTTTGCTGCTGACCTTCGGCATCACGCTCATTGCCGAGGGCTTGTTCCGCTCTTTCTACGGGGTCTCCGGCCAGCCTTTCGCCGTGCCCGATGCGCTGGCCGGCGCGATCGACCTGGGTTTCATGATCTTGCCGGTCTACCGCGCCTGGGTGGTGGTCGCGTCGCTGGCCGTCTGCCTGGCGACCTGGTTCGTCATCGAAAAGACCAAGCTCGGTTCCTATCTGCGCGCCGGCACCGAAAACCCGAAACTGGTGGAAGCCTTCGGCATCAATGTGCCGCTGATGGTCACGCTGACCTATGGCTTTGGCGTCGCGCTGGCGGGCTTTGCCGGGGTGCTGGCGGCGCCCATCATCCAGGTCTCGCCACTGATGGGCTCAAACCTGATCATCGTCGTCTTCGCCGTTGTGGTTATCGGCGGCATGGGTTCGATCATGGGATCCGTCCTGACCGGCCTGGCGCTGGGCGTGATCGAAGGCTTGACCCGCGTGTTTTATCCGGAAGGCTCGGCTACCGTCGTGTTCGTCGTGATGGTCATCGTGCTGCTCCTGCGGCCAGCCGGACTTTTCGGCAAAGAAAGATAACGGGGAAACCTATACATGCGCCTCATTCAGTATCGGAGTAAGCAAGATGAATAAAAAAATCGGCTATGCAATCGCCTTCGCGCTGGCCCTGGCGGCGCCGTTTTTCGGTTATCCGGTGTTCCTGATGAAGTTATTGTGCTTCGCCTTGTTCGCCTGTTCGTTCAATCTGCTGCTCGGTTTCACCGGCTTGCTGTCCTTCGGCCATGCGGCATTTTTCGGTTCGGCCGGTTATGTCGCCGGCTATGCGCTGGCCAGCCTGGGCTGGCCGGTCGAGTTCAGCCTGCTGCTGGGCGTGGCTGCCGGCGCATTGATCGGGCTGGTGGTCGGCGCCCTGGCGATCCGCCGGCAAGGGATTTACTTTTCCATGATCACCCTGGCGCTGGCACAGATGGTGTATTTCGCCGCCTTGCGCGCGCCTTTCACGGGGGGCGAAGATGGTTTGCAAGGCGTACCGCGCGGCAAGCTTCTGGGCATGCTGGACTTGTCGAATGACATGGCTCTGTATTACGTCGTGCTGGCCATCGCCATTGGCGGTTTTGCGTTGATCATGCGCACCGTGCATTCGCCCTTCGGCCAGGTCTTGAAAGCCATCAAGGAAAACGAAGCGCGCGCCATCTCCCTCGGTTACGACGTCGACAAATACAAGCTGCTGGCCTTTGTGCTGTCTGCGGCCTTGTCCGCGCTGGCTGGCGCCACCAAGACCCTGGTATTGGGGTTCGAGACGCTGACCGATGTGCACTGGGCCATGTCCGGCCTGGTGATCCTGATGACCCTGGTGGGCGGCATGGGCACGCTGGCGGGGCCTATCCTGGGCGCCGTGATCATCATCTCGCTCGAAAACAAGCTGGGTGATTTCGGAACCTTCCTTGCTGGCCGCACCGGCATCGACTGGTTCAATACCCTGGGCGAGTCGGTGAGCATGGTGACGGGCTTGATCTTCGTTGCCTGCGTGCTCTTGTTCCGACGCGGAATCATCGGCGAAATCATCGCCCGTTTCGGCGCGCGGAACGGGAAGAAAGTCGCTTGAACATGCTTTAATTATTTCGCAACATTCGTATTTTGCAACACTTTCCAACGCCGGGCTGCATGTCCGGCGTTCTTGTTTTCGAGGAGCCGCTTACTTTTGAAAGGAGGTGAACACCGGTTTGTCCGCTTTAAGTAGTGCACCAATTTTTGACTTTAATAGAAAAAAAGAGGATGACATGAAAAAGATACAGACAAGAAGAATGCGGAATAACATCATCGGCTGTGCTGCCATCGCCTTGCTGGCCGCCTGTGGCGGCGACGGCGGCCAAAGGCCTGAAGACTTGAACTTGCCGCCTGGCTATCTGGGCAAGATCAGTAGCCAGACCTACGACGGCGCGACGAACGACTTGTTGACCGCCGGCTTGGGCAAGACCGGCTTGGCGGCTGCGGTGCCGGCGTATGCCGACCCGAACAACCCTACGCCCGCCGAGCTGCGCCGCAACGCCATCTACGCCAACTACCGCGCCGTGCTCGATATCAACGCCAACAGCGGTTATGGGACCTTGTACGGCCCGAATGTAGATGCCAAGGGAAATGTCACGGTTAGCGAAGGAAAGATCGCCGGCACCGAATACATGGCGTATGCCGACGACGGCAGCGGCAGGCGCAATGTGACGCTGATGGTGCAAGTGCCGGTGGCCTTCGATCCGGACAAGAATCCCTGCATCGTTACCGGCACCTCGAGCGGCTCGCGCGGCATTTATGGCGCCATCGGCAGTTCCGGCGAATGGGGCTTGAAAAACAATTGCGCCGTGGCGTATTCGGACAAGGGCAGCGGCATCGGCCTCTACACCTTCGACGATGACAGCGTCAACCTGCAAAACGGCTTGCGCAGCACGCGCCTGGCGGCCGGCAAGGAGGCCAATTTCACGCCGTCCCTCAGCGATGCCGAACGCAGCGCGTTTGCCTCGGCCTATCCCAACCGCGTTGCGTTCAAGCATGCCCATTCCCAGCTCAATCCGGAAAAGGATTGGGGCCAGGCCACGCTGCAAGCGGTCGAGTTTGCGTATTACATTTTGAACGAACGCTATGGCGCCACGGCCAGCGACGGCAAGCATCATTTGCTGCGCCTGTCGCCGAAAAACACCATCGTCATCGCCTCCAGCATTTCAAACGGCGCCGGTTCGGCGCTCTTGGCGGCGGAGCAGGACAGCTTGGGCTTGATCAGCGGCGTTGCGGCGACGGAGCCGCAGATCCAGCCGAGGACGGCGGCGGCGTACCTGCTCAGGCAGGGGGGGGCGGCGGTCAGCGCCCAGGGCAAGCCCTTGTTCGATTATTCCACCTATGCGGCTTTGTACCAGCCCTGCATCGCCAGTGTGGCCGCTAACGCCGGCCGTTGCACGGCCTTGGCGGCCAAAGGCTTGCTGAACGGAAGCAGCCTGGCCGCGCAGCAAGCCGACGCCGGCGCGCGGCTGAAAGCCTACGGCTGGCTGGCCGATTCCGATCCCTTGCAGGCGGCCCACGCCGGGACGAATATCCTGGTGGCCGTCAGCTATGCGTATGCTTACGGAAAATTCTCGGTGACGGACAGGGTATGCGGTTTTACCTTCGCCTCGACCGATGCCGCGGGCAATCCTGTAGCGTTCACTCCTGCTCAAAAATCAGGCAGCTTTGCCAGCCAGAACGGCATTCCCGGCAACGTGATCTATGAAGACTCGGTCGGCGGCGCCAAGGCATATACGGTGGGTATTTCGCCATCGACCGGCTTGGCCGATCAATCGCTGGATGGGTTTTTATGCCTGCGGGCGCTGGCGACGGGAGTCGATCCCGTCGGCGGCGGGCCGCTGAATGCGGCGCTGGCGGCGCAAAGCCTGAGGGTGCGAAATGGCATCAGCGAAGTCCAGGCTGGCGGCAACTTGCGTGGAAAGCCCGTGGTGATCGCGGCTGGCCGCAGCGATACGCTGGTTCCCGTCAACCATGCATCGCGCGCCTATCTGGGCTTGAATGCAGCGGTTGAGGGATCCGGCAGCAAGCTGCGTTATATCGAGGTGACCAACGCCAACCATTTCGATTCCTTCAGCTCGGCTTTACCCGGCGTGATCGTGCCGCTGCACGTATATCTTTTCCGCGCGCTCGATGCCGTGTACGCGAACTTGAAAGCCGGGCAGGCGCTGCCGCCGTCGCAAGTGGTGCACACGCTGCCGCGAACGGACCCGAATGCCGTGATCACGGTCGCCAACGTGCCGCCGATCGCGTCGGCGCCGGCGTCTGGAAGTCTCATCTCTGTATCGGGTGTCACCGTGAATGTTCCTGACTAGATTCCCGACTGGATTGCCGTGAAGGTGCGCCAAGGCGGTGCGCCAAGGCGGGGCGCCAAGCGATGCGCCAAGGCCGGCCGTGCCGGTTTGGCGTTTCACTGTTTCACGTGAAACAATCCGGGTTTGACCGCTCATTTTTACGTCCCCGCCGACACTGTTTCACGTGGAACACCGTGTAGTGGCTGCGCAAAATTTGAACAGTAAAGAGTCGCGGCGGCAAAAAGACTCTATAATCTGGCCTCAACCCTCGCTTTTACCAAATTCCACCATGTTATTTCCTACTGAATTCGACGTTATCGTTGTCGGCGGCGGTCACGCCGGCACTGAAGCGGCCCTCGCTTCCGCCCGCATGGGCCAGAAGACATTGTTGCTTACACATAACATCGAGACGCTAGGCCAGATGTCTTGCAACCCGTCCATTGGCGGCATCGGCAAAGGCCACCTGGTCAAGGAAGTCGATGCGATGGGCGGCGCGATGGCCATCGCCACCGACGAGGCAGGTATTCAGTTCCGCATCTTGAATTCGTCGAAAGGCCCGGCGGTACGCGCCACGCGCGCCCAGGCCGACCGCATTTTGTACAAACAGGCGATCCGTTCGCGCCTGGAAAACCAGCCCAATCTCTGGCTGTTCCAGCAAGCCGTCGACGACTTGATGGTGGAGGGCGACCGCGTGGTCGGCGCCGTCACCCAGATCGGCATCAAATTCCTGGCCCGCGCCGTTGTATTGACGGCGGGGACTTTCCTCGACGGGAAGATCCACGTCGGCCTGAATAATTACTCGGCCGGCCGCGCCGGCGATCCTCCGGCGATTTCCTTGTCGGCGCGCCTGAAGGAATTGAAGCTGCCGCAAGGCCGCCTGAAAACCGGCACGCCGCCGCGCATCGACGGCCGCAGCATCGATTTCTCGGCGATGCAGGAACAGCCGGGCGATCTCGATCCGGTGCCGGTCTTTTCCGTCATGGGCCATGCGGCCATGCATCCGAAGCAGCTGCCGTGCTGGGTCACCCACACCAATGAAAAAACCCATGACATCATCCGCGCCGGCCTCGACCGCAGCCCGATGTACACCGGCGTCATCGAAGGCGTCGGCCCGCGTTATTGCCCTTCGATCGAAGACAAGATCCACCGTTTCGCCGGCAAGGAATCGCACCAGATTTTCCTCGAGCCGGAAGGCTTGACCACCAACGAGTTTTATCCAAACGGCATTTCGACCAGTCTGCCGTTCGATGTACAAGTGGCCCTGGTGCAATCGATGAAGGGCATGGAGCAGGCATTCATCCTGCGCCCCGGTTATGCCATCGAATACGATTATTTCGACCCACGCGGCTTGAAAGCGTCGCTGGAAACCAAGGTCGTCTCCGGTCTGTTTTTTGCCGGCCAAATCAACGGCACCACCGGTTACGAAGAGGCGGCGGCGCAAGGCATGCTGGCAGGGTTGAATGCGGCGCTGCAAACGCAGGGCAGGGAAGCCTGGTGCCCGGGCCGTTCGGAAGCCTATCTCGGCGTGCTGGTCGACGACCTCATCACCCAGGGCGTGGCCGAGCCTTACCGCATGTTTACCAGCCGCGCCGAATATCGTCTCAGCCTGCGCGAAGACAATGCCGACATGCGCCTCACTGAAATCGGCCGCAAACTCGGCTGCGTCGGCGACGCCCAATGGCAGGCGTTTGAAAGCAAGCGCGAGGCCGTCGCGCTGGAACTGCAACGGCTGCGTTCGACCTGGGTCAACCCGCGCATCCTCGCCGCGGCCGAATCGGAGCGCGTGATCGGCCAAGCCATCGAGCGCGAATATTCGCTGGCCGATTTGCTGCGCCGTCCCGGCGTCGCCTATGAAACCTTGATGAGCCTGTCCGGCGTCGATGGCCAGGTGCTGGCCGGTCCCGGCGTGGCGGAACCTGCGGTGCAGGAACAGGTCGAGATCCAGCTGAAATACGCCGGTTATATCGAGCGCCAGGCCAAGGAAGTGGAGCGCCACGAAAATTATGAAAACCTGAAATTGCCCGAGGGTTTCAACTACCTCGACATCACGGCGCTGTCGATCGAAGTACGGCAAAAGCTGAACCTGCAGCGGCCTGAAACCCTGGGCCAGGCCTCGCGCATTTCCGGCGTGACGCCGGCGGCGATCTCGCTCTTGCTGGTGCACCTGAAAAAGCGCGGCTACGGAGGATTGGTCGCGCCGAAGGACGAGGTTGTTCAATGAGGGCGTTTGACCGGGCCGCGCTGGCGCTGACCCTGGCCAAGGGCGTGCAAGAGCTGCAGCTGGAGCTGAGCGAGGCGCAGATGGCGCAATTGCTCGATTACCTGGCGCTGCTGGCGAAGTGGAACGGCGTGTACAACCTGACCTCGGTGCGCGATCCGGCGCAGATGGTGGTCCAGCATTTGCTCGACTCGCTGGCGGCGGTGCCGGCCTTCGCCGGTGCGGAAAATGTGCTGGACGTCGGGGCAGGGGGCGGCTTGCCGGGCATCGTGCTGGCCATCGCCAGGCCGCAGATGAAGGTTGCGCTGATCGACACCGTGCACAAGAAGACCGCCTTCCTGACCCAGGTGAAGGCGGAGCTGGGCCTGGCCAACGTCACCGTGTACACGATGCGCGTGGAGCAGCTGGAAGTGCCGCAGCCTTTCGACGTCATCACCTCGCGCGCGTTTGCCGACCTGTCCGATTTCGTCAACTGGTCGGGCCATCTGTTGGCCGAGGGCGGCCAATTCATCGCCCTCAAAGGCGTGGCCCCTCCGGACGAACGCGAGCGGCTGCCGGAGCAGTGGAAAGTGAGCGAATTGAGGCCTTTGCAGGTGCCGGGGCTGAACGCGGAGCGCCACCTTGTTTTTATGGCAAAATCCAGATAAACAAGATAAACAATATAAACCATTTATACGGTATAAACGGAATAAACGGAATAAATAATATAAATGATTTATTCAGTATAAACGGT
>DASYLQ010000492.1:0-6036 GCA_036009485.1 Janthinobacterium sp. | reverse complement strand
ACCTTGTAGCTGGAAAAATCCAGCTTGGCGAACTCGGCGTTGTTCATCAGCGCGTTGTACAGCGTGTTCACGGCGGGGAAAATGACGACCTTGTATTTCGCCAATTCCTTGATGAAGCCGGGAATGTCGCGCGGATTCGGAATCAGCACGTTCAGGCCGCCGAGGCGGGTGCCCATCAGTGCGCTGACCGTCAGCGAATAGATGTGGTACAGCGGCAGCGCGCAGACGAAGACCAGTTGATCGTCGGCGGCGCGGCCGGTGAAGGCGGGCGACAGCCAGGCGTCGGTTTGCAGCATATTCGCGATGACGTTACGGTGCAGCAGCACCGCACCCTTGGAAATACCGGTGGTGCCGCCGGTATATTGCAGGAAGGCGATATCGTCATGCCCCTGCTTGACCGGCTGCAGGCTCAGGCGGGCGCCTTCGGCCAGCATGGCATTGAACTTGACCGCGCCCGGCAGCGAAAAGGCCGGCACCAGTTTTTTGATCTTGCGCACGACGAAGTTGACGATGGTCCCCTTCAAGCCGCCCAGCATGTCGCCCATCGCCGCCACCACCACATGCTTGACCTGGGTGTGCTGGATGACTTGCTCGACCGTGGTGGCGAAATTCTCCAGCACGATGATGGCTTCGGCGCCGGAATCGATCAACTGGTGCTGCAACTCGCGCGGCGTGTACAGGGGATTAACGTTGACCACGGTGCAGCCGGCGCGCAGGATGGCGGCCATTGCCACCGGATATTGCAGCACATTGGGCAGCATGATGGCGACGCGCGCGCCCGGTTTCAGGCCCTTGCCCTGCAGCCAGGCGGCCATCTGCACCGACAGCCGGTCCAGTTCCCGGTAACTGAGAAACTTGTCCATGCAGACGTAGGCATTGCGATCGGCGAATTTGCGGAAAGACTCCTCCATCAAGTGCGTTACCGAACGGTATAAGGTGCTATCGATTTCCGCCGGCATGCCTTCGGGGTAGGATTTCAGCCAAATTTTATCCATCTCTTGCCTCATCATTAGAGTTGTAACAGTCGTTGTCTTCATACCAGCCGGGCTCGCCGGACAATATCAGGCCGCCAGCTTTTCGTCACGCAAAACCCGGCGCAGGATCTTGCCGACATTCGATTTCGGCAGCGATTCGCGAAATTCGATATATTTCGGCTTTTTATAGCCGGTCAATTGCTCCTTGCAGTACAGCATCAGCGCTTCCGCCGTCAGGCCGGCATCGCGGCGCACGACGAAGAGCTTGACCGCTTCGCCCGCGTGTTCGTCCGGCACGCCGATGACGGCGCATTCGAGCACGCCCGGATGCGCGGCGATCACGCCTTCCAGCTCGTTCGGATAGACATTGAAACCCGACACCAGGATCATGTCTTTCTTGCGATCGACGATTTTTACATAGCCATCTTCGTCCATCGTGCCGATATCGCCCGACTTGAACCAGCCGTCGGCCGTCATTACCCTGGCCGTCTCGTCGGGACGGTTCCAGTAGCCGGACATCACTTGCGGTCCGCGGATGGCAATTTCGCCAGGCGTGCCCGGCGCCACCGCAGCGCCGTCGTCGTCGAGGATGACGATCTCGGTCGACGGCACCGGCAAGCCTATGCTACCGCTAAATGCCGTGCTATCGGCGCGGTTGCAGGTCGCCACCGGCGCCGTCTCGGACAAGCCGTAACCCTCGATGATGGCGACGCCGGTGACCTTCAGCCATTGGTCGTTGACGGCGCGCTGCACCGCCATGCCGCCGCCATTACACACTTTCAAGCCGGAGAAATCCAGCGCGGCGAATCGCGGATGGTTCAGCAGCGCTTTGTACAGGGTATTTACGGCGGGCAGCATGTTGAACTTGTGCTTGCCGAGCTCGCGAATGAAGCCACCGATATCGCGCGGATTCGGGATCAGGATATTCAGGGCGCCGACGCGCATGCCCCACAGCGCGCACGTGGTCAGCGCAAAAATATGGTAGAGCGGCAAGGCGCAAACGATGGCCAGGGGCTCCGCCAGCGGCGGCCGGGACAGCGCCGGCCGGGCCCAGGCTTCGCTTTGCAGCAGGTTGGCGATCAGGTTGCGGTGCGTCAGGACGGCGCCTTTCGATATGCCGGTGGTGCCGCCGGTGTATTGCAGGAAGGCGGGATCGGTGGGCGCCAGCTCCACCGGCGTCAGCTTCATCGCCCCGCCCGCCGACAGCACATCCTTGAAGCGCACCGCGTTCGGCAGGGAAAACGCCGGCACCATTTTCTTTACGCGGCGCACGACGAAGTTGGCCACGGCGCCCTTGGCGGCGCCGAGCATTTCGCCGATGCTGGCGACGACGATCTGTTTCACGGCGGTCTTGGCCAGCACCTGCTCCAGCGTGGAGGCGAAATTTTCCAGGATGATGATGGCTTCGCTGCCGGAGTCGTTCAACTGCTGTTCCAGTTCGCGCGGCGTGTACAGCGGGTTGATATTCACTACGGTATAGCCGGCGCGCAAGATGGCGGCGATGGCCACCGGGTATTGCAGCATATTCGGCATCATGATCGCGACCCGGGCGTTTTTCTTCAAGCCGCGGCTTTGCAGCCAGGCGCCTAGTTTTTTCGACTGAGCGTCGAGTTCGGCATAACTGAGGAAGCGGTCCATGCAGACAAAGGCATGACGGTCGGCATATTGATGGAAGGCGTCTTCGAGCAACTGGGCCAGCGAACGGTACTGGTCGGGATCGATGTCGCTGGGAACGCCGGGGGGATATGACTTCAGCCAAATCTTTTCCATGCTGCGCCTCTGGTCTCGTCTTATCGTTATAAACCGGCGCACAGTGCCGGTCTGGTTCGCTCCAGCTTTGAGCCTTTTATTTGAGCGAACGGTCGTGCTACTTTTTCAGATGCTATCGGGCGGGCAGCGCCGATGCAAGCCTTTTTAATGCTATTTGAACGAGTCCTCTAGCGCAGCGGGAGCTTCAGCGTCCGCTGAGCCGGTCCAGGACCTCGTCGCGCGCAGCCTTGTCCTGTTGCGCCAGCTGTTTCACGGCCGCATAAAACTCCGGAAAACTTTTGCCTTGCTGCATGGCGCGGAAACCCGGCAGGAAATCGTTATAGGTGGCGATCGAGGCCAGGTGGGCGTTGCTCAGCGGTTCGGCAAACCAGCGGTCATAACCGGCGTAGCCGCCCCAACTAGCTTTCAGGCTTTGGTAATCGCTTTTTAATTCGGCGAAGATACGCGCTTTTTCCTGGCGTTTGCTTTGCTTGGAGGCTTTGCGCGCATAGTTGGCTTCCAGGGCGTCGCGGTGCTTCATCAATAAAGCCAGGAAATCGCGCCGGCGCGCCGTGTACAGATCGTAATTCTGGCGCATCGCATCATTGCCGTATTTATCCAGCCAGCGCTGCACGCCGGCTTCCTCGACCGACACGGCGAATGATTCATTGAACCGCGAATCACCGGGGACATACACGACTTGATGCGCCAGCTCATGGAAAATCATGCGCGCCAGCTCGGCGTCGCTGTAGTTGATGAAGGTCGACAACAAGGGATCGTCGAACCAGCCCAGCGTCGAATACGCCGGCACGCCACCGACCTGGACATCGTAATGCTCGGCGCGTAATTCGTCAGCATAGACCTGGGCGGAATCCTTGCTGTAATAACCGCGGTAATTGACGCAGCCGGCGATCGGGAAGCACCATTGCAGCGGCTTCAGCGACAGCTCGGGCGTGGCCACCACGTTCCACAAGACAAAGGGGCGCTGCAGCGCGGCATAGTTCTTGTAACTGCCGTTGTCCGGCAAGCCCAGTTCGCTGACGGCGAATTTGCGGATTTGCCGGGCCTTGGCCAGCCTGGCCTTGAGCTTGGGGTCGGTGGCCGGATCGCCTAGCCAATCCTCGATCGGCCGCGCGTCCGACCACAGCGAATACTGGCCCTGGGCCGCCTGTGCGTAATAACCGAGCTGGACGCAACCGCTGGCCAGGGTAGCCAGGATGGCTCCCGCCAGCAACCCTGTCTTGCTGAATCGAAAATGGATCTTTCGGCCCATGCTCACTCTTGTCTTCTCTTGCGGCTGGGGCCTCAGGCGGCGACTTTTTCGACTTCGACCAGCACATCGTAAAAGGTCGGCGCCCGCCCCATGTCGGTCAGGCGCTGGCTGGTCACTTCATTGGCGTTCTTGCCGTCGCTGGCGAGCTTTTTCCACCAGACCGACAGACCCACCACCAGGCCAGCACGGGCCTTTGGCGTCACCCGCGCCCTGGCGACAAAGGAACCGCGGTCGTTAAAGATGCGCACCATCTCGCCGTGGACAATGCCGCGCGCGGCGCTGTCGTCCGGATGAATGTCCAGGTGCGGCTCGCCCTCGGTCGCCCGCAGGCTCTTGACGTTGACGAAGGTCGAGTTGAGGAAGTTGCGCGCCGGCGGAGAAATCATCGCCAGCGGATATCTGGCCGCCAGTTCCGGATTGCTGGCGAGCGATTCGTAGGGCGGGATATGGGTCGGCAAGGGATCGAGGCCATCGGCTGCCATCGCCGCCGAATAAAACTCGCATTTTCCGGACGGCGTGGCGAAGCCGCCTTGAGCAAACGGCGCGTCCGGCATGGCCAACTTTTGCCAGCCCTTCTGTTTCAGTGCATCCCAATCGAAATGGATGGCCCGCGCATCCTGGGTGTCGAACGCTTGCGCGGCCAGCGCATCGTCGCTTTCCTTGAAACAGGGATCGTCGAAACCCATGCGCGCGGCCATCAGGCGGAAAATTTCCGTGTTGGCCTTGGCTTCGCCCAAGGGCGCCACCGCCGCGTTGTTCGCCATCATGTACAAATGGCCGTAGGCCAGGTGGGCGTCGATGTGCTCCAGCTGGGTGGTGGCGGGCAGCACGATGTCGGCGTAATCGACGCTATCGGTCTGAAAATGTTCCAGCACCACGGTGAACAGATCCTCGCGCGCAAAACCTTGGGCCACCTTGGCGGAATCCGGCGCGATCGCCAGCGGGTTCGAGTTATACACGATCAGCGCTTCGATTTTCGGGCCGAAGGCCGGCGATGTCTCGCGCAGCAAATCGTCGCCTATGGTGGTCATATTGATGGTGCGCGGCTGGTGCTTGAGCAAGTCCGGCCGCTGCAGGGCTGGACGGTTGACCGGGAAGGAACCGGACGAGGATAGCTGGATGCCGCCGGCCGCATGGCGCCAAGCGCCGACCAGCGCCGGCAGGCAGGCGATGGTGCGCATGGCCATGCCGCCGCCGCGCACGCGCTGCAAGCCGTAGTTGCTGCGGATCGCCACCGGCTGCCCCTCCCTGGCGCTGCGGCCGTACAGGCGCGCCAGGTCGACCACTTCGGCCACCGTGATGCCGCAGGTGTCGGCGGCGCGTTCCGGCGTCCATTCGGCGGCGCGCTGTTTCAGCTGCTCGAAGCCGAGGGTGTATTGCTCGATGTAGTCGTGGTCGAGCAAGTCTTCGGCGATCAGCACATGCATCATGCCCAGGGCCAGCGCGGCGTCGGTGCCCGGCAGTAGCGCGATGTGCTGGTGGCATTTTTCCGCCGTCAGCGAGCGATAGGGATCGATGGCGACCAGGGTCGCGCCGCGGCGCTTGGCCTCTTGGGCGCGGGTCCAGAAATGCAGGTTGGAGGCGATCGGGTTGCCGCCCCAGATCAGGATCAGCTTTGAATTCTGGAATTGCTCGAGGTCGGTGCCGGTCGTGGCGCCGATGGTGTAGCGGTAGCCGGTGCCGCCGGCGCTGGAGCAGATGGTGCGGTCCAGTACCGAGGCGCCGATGCGGTTGAAAAAGCGCGAAGACATCGATTCGCCCTGCACCAGTCCCATCGTGCCGCAATAGCTGTAGGGCAGAATCGCTTGCGGGGCGCGGGCGGCGATCGGCTTCAGGCGCGCGGCGATGGTTTCCAGCGCCTCGTCCCAGCTGATGCGCTCGAACTTGCCCTCGCCCTTGTTGCCGATCCGCCGCAGCGGGTGCAGCAGGCGCTCGGCGTGGTAGGTGCGCTCGGTATAGCGCGCTACCTTGGTGCACAACACGCCGGCCGTGGTCGGGTGTTCCGGATCTCCCTTCACCTCGGTGGCGACGCCGTCTTCC
>DASYLQ010000491.1:0-1936 GCA_036009485.1 Janthinobacterium sp. | reverse complement strand
TGCTGGGAATGGGAACCTCGCAAGCAACTCGTCTTCCAATCTTTGATCGCTGAAGGTTCTGGAGGCGTGACCGTCACTGATAAGCGAGGTAGCGATGAACCTGGTAACTTCCGCTGTGGTCGCCGCGATCGAATACGGCTTGGCGCCCGATCAGGGCAATAACGATATCGTCACCGGCACCTACGTCCAACTGAAGGCTTTGATCGTCAAGAAATTCGGCGACGGCTCGGACCTCGTCGGCCTGGTCCGCGACCTGGAACTCGATCCTGGTTCGCTGTCGCGGCAAAGCATGTTAAGCGACAAGCTGGACGCGGCCCAGGCCGACACCCTGCAAGACTTGCTGGACGCCGCCCATGCCTTATTGAATCAAATCAAGTCGCTGAGTTTGTTGATTCGGCCCCTGCCTGCGCCTGCGCCTGCGCCGCAACAGCATCGCGAAGAAATCGCCCTTGCCGCCCAGCAGAATTACGCCGTCGCCCTGGTCCATTTCGCCACCGACCGCCAATTCAGCGGCGTTGCGGACCCGGCCAGGCAATTTGGCGGCGGCCGCGGCGAACTGCGCTACGGCAGCTGCGAAGTCAGCATTCCGCGCGACCACCGCCTGGGCGAACTCGAGGCGCCCTCGCTGCTGCGCCTCGAATTCCGCCAGAATCCCGCCAAACACGTGGTATTGCTGGACACGACGCTGCAGCCGGCGGCGGCGTTCCTTGCATCGCTGTCGGCGCGCGTGCGTGCTTCGCCGCAGCGCAACGCCTTCATTTTTGTGCATGGCTATAAGGTCACCTTCGAGGACGCCGCCAGGCGCACGGGGCAGATGGCCTACGACCTGGGTTTTGAAGGGGCGGCGGTGTTTTACAGCTGGCCTTCGCAAGGCCTGTTGTCGGGCTACCTGGTCGACGCCAGCAATATCGAATGGTCGCAATCACATATCAAGGCCTTCCTGCTGGATTTTCTGGCCGGCTCGGCGGCGGAAAACGTCTACCTGATCGCCCACAGCATGGGCAGCCGGGCGCTGGCCCGCGCCGTTGCCGGAATCATCGCCGAGCGGCCCGACCTGGCCGCCAAGTTGAGGGAAATCATCCTGACGGCGCCCGACATCGACGCCGCCGTGTTCCGCAGCGATATCGCTCCGGCCCTGGCCAGCGGCGGCCGTCCCGTCACCCTGTATGCGTCCTCGGACGACCTGGCGCTGGAAGCGTCGGAAAAATCAATGGCTATCCGCGCGCCGGCGACAGCGGCGATGGCCTGGTCGTGGTCAAGGGTGTCGAAACCATCGACGCCACCGGCGTCGACACCGGCTTCGTCAAACATGCGTATTTCGCCGACAACCGCTCCGCCCTGTCCGATATGTATTACCTGATAAAGACCGGCGCCCGCGCCGCCCAGCGCTTCGGCCTGGTCGAAATCGACACGACCGCAGGCAGGCACTGGGCGTTCAAAAAATGAAAGAACGGCGGTCTTTCTGGCGACGATGTTGCAAATAGGATATCCCACTCTATGTGCACGGCTTGGACACCGTGCCCCGACGTGCTAACATCAAGCAAATGAGTTGCATTAACTCGCCTGCAATGACTATGTCCACACCCACCACGCTCCACGCCGAATTACTGATCAGAAAAACCAATGCCCGCGTCACCACGACCCGGGTCAAGGTGCTGGACTTCCTCTTGTCGCAAACCGACTCGCTGACGCATCACGAAATCCAGGAGCGGCTGGCGCCCGAGGCCATCGATTCGGTCACCTTGTACCGCGTGCTGGAATGGCTGACCGAGAACGAGCTGGTGCACCGCATCGCCGGTGCCGACCAGGTCTGGCGCTTCAGTGCCGGCGGCGGCCACCGCGCGCACGAACATGCGCATTTCCAGTGCACGAAGTGCGAAAAGCTGACTTGCTTTACGGATTTGAAATTGCCGGAAAAGATAGCCCTGCCCGATGG
>DASYLQ010000490.1:0-1737 GCA_036009485.1 Janthinobacterium sp. | reverse complement strand
GGTCAGGTTTGCAGCTAATTTCGGCATGATGTCTCCTGCTTTATTGTCGGATTACTTGATGTCGAGGACTTCGTTGAACTCGTTGATGGCGTCGATCTCGGTGCCCATCGCGATATTGGTCACGCGCTCCAGGATCACTTCCACCACCACCGGCACACTATATTGCTTCATCAGCGCGCGCGCCTGTTCAAAGGCCGGGATGATGTCTTCCGGCTTGAACACGCGGATCGCCTTGCAACCCAGGCCTTCGACGACGGCGACGTGGTCGACGCCATAGCCGTTCAGTTCCGGCGCGTTGATGTTCTCGAACGACAGCTGGACGCAGTAATCCATCTCGAAGCCGCGCTGCGCCTGGCGGATCAGGCCCAGGTAGGAGTTATTCACCAGCACATGGATATAAGGCAGCTTGAATTGCGCGCCGACCGCCAGTTCTTCGATCATGAACTGGAAATCGTAGTCGCCGGAGATGGCCACGATGTCGCCTGTCGGATCGGCCGCGCGCACGCCCAGCGCCGCCGAAATGGTCCAGCCCAGCGGACCGGCCTGGCCGCAGTTGATCCAGTGGCGCGGATGGTTCACGTGCAGGAACTGCGCCGCGGCGATCTGCGACAGGCCGATGCTCGACACATAGCGCACGTCGCGGCCGAAGTATTTGTTCATCTCTTCGTAGACGCGCAGCGGCTTGACCGGGACGTTGTCGAAGTCGGTCTTGCGCAGCATCGTGCGCTTGCGTTCCTGGCACTCGCCCAGCCATGCCGAACGGTCTTGCAGCTTGCCGGCGGCCTTCCATTCCCTGGCCACTTCGATGAACAGCGCCAGCGCCGCGCCGGCGTCGGAAACGATGCCGTAGTCGGGGCCGAAGACGCGGCCGATCTGGGTCGGTTCGATGTCCACGTGGACGAACTTGCGGCCCTTGGTGAACACTTCGATGCCGCCGGTGTGGCGGTTGGCCCAGCGGTTGCCGATACCCAGCATGAAGTCGGACGCCAGCACCGTCGCATTGCCGTAGCGGTGGCTGGTCTGCAGGCCGGCCATGCCGGCCATCTGCGGATGGTCGTCGGGAATCGAGCCCCAGCCCATCAGGGTCGGGATCACCGGCACGCCGACGATCTCGGCGAATTCCACCAGCAGCTTGGAGGCGTCGGCGTTGATGATGCCGCCGCCGGCGGTGATCAAAGGACGCTCGGCTTCGTTCAGCATCTGCAGCGCTTTTTCGATCTGCGCGCGAGTGGCCTTCGGCTTGAAGGCGCCCATCGGCTCATAGGTATCCGGATCGAATTCGATCATCGCCACCTGGACGTCGAACGGCAGGTCGATCAGCACCGGGCCGGGACGGCCGGAGCGCATCAGGTGGAAGGCCTGCTGGAACACGCGCGGCACCAGGGCCGGCTCGCGCACCGTCACCGCCCACTTGGTGACCGGCTTGGCGATCGACTCGATGTCGACGGCCTGGAAATCCTCTTTATAGATGCGTGCGCGCGGCGCCTGGCCGGTGATGCACAGGATGGGGATCGAGTCCGCCTGGGCCGAATACAGGCCGGTGATCATGTCGGTGCCGGCCGGGCCGGAGGTGCCGATGCAAACGCCGATATTGCCGGCGGCGGCGCGGGTGTAACCCTCGGCCATGTGCGAGGCGCCTTCGACATGGCGGGCCAGGAAGTGGCGGATGCTGTCGCGCTTGCGCAGCGCCGAGTACAGCGGATTGATCGCCGCACCGGGCACGCCGAAGGCCATGCT
>DASYLQ010000489.1:0-5893 GCA_036009485.1 Janthinobacterium sp. | reverse complement strand
TATAATGTGGGATCGTTAGATTCGAGGTGGTAGTGCAGTTTTGTCTGTCATTCCTTTCTTGCTTCAAACGATATAACGGGCGCAAGCCCAACTTAACTGAAATAGGAAATTGTAATGGCAACTGGCATCGTAAAATGGTTTAACGACGCAAAAGGCTTCGGCTTCATCACCCCTGATGAAGGCGGCGAAGATCTGTTTGCGCACTTCTCGGCTATCCAATCGAACGGCTTCAAGTCCCTGCAAGAGAACCAACGCGTTTCTTTTGAAGTGACCGCTGGCCCTAAAGGCAAGCAAGCTTCGAACATTCAGCCACTCTAATACGCTGAATCAAACGAAATAAGAAATCCTCGGTTTCCGGGGATTTTTTTTGCCTGTTTGAAATGCATTGCCGCTCTGATTTCCCTGCCGTAATCCACATCAAAGTCAATCTTGCGCCGCCCACCCGTCATCCGCTTATACTGGCGTGAGTTTCGCGCGCCGGCCAAACGCTGCCGCGAAGAGCGATCCCGATGCCAGGGCCCGACGCCAGGCACCCTTATCCGCAACGCCGCCGTTCCCATGCGGCAAACGATGCGAATTATTTTTACGCGGAGAGCCAATGACACAATCCCCTTTCGTCCTTCCCGAAGGCATGCAGATTACGGGTGAAATCAAACCCGGTTATGAACAGATATTGACGCCGGAAGCATTGGCCCTGGTCGCCAGGCTGGCCCGTGAATTCGAGCCGCGCCGTCAGGAATTGCTGGCGATCCGCGCCGAGCGCGCCCTGCGCCTCGACGCCGGCGAGCGTCCAGACTTTTTGGCCGAGACCGCGCATATCCGCGCCGGCGCCTGGTCCATCGAGCCGGTCCCGCCGGCGCTGGCATGCCGCCGGGTTGAAATCACCGGTCCGGTCGAACGCAAGATGATCATCAACGCCTTCAACTCGGGCGCCGACGCCTACATGAGCGATTTCGAGGATGCGCAGACGCCGAACTGGGACAACCAGATTGCCGGCCAGCTGAATTTGATGGAAGCGGTGCGCAAGACCATCTCGCTGGAGCAAAATGGCAAATCTTACAAGCTCAACGACAAGATCGCCACCTTGCTGGTGCGCCCGCGCGGCTGGCACCTCGATGAAAAACATGTGTTGCTCGATGGCAAGCGCGTGTCGGGCGGAATCTTCGATTTTGCGCTGTTCATGTTCCACAACGCCAGCGAACAATTGGCGCGCGGCGCCGGCCCGTACTTCTATCTGCCGAAGCTGGAATCGCATCTGGAAGCGCGCCTGTGGAACGATCTCTTCGTGGCGACACAGCAAGCGTTGGGTTTGCCGCACGGCAGTATCAAGGCCACCGTGCTGATCGAAACCATCCTGGCCGCGTTTGAAATGGATGAGATCCTGTATGAGCTGAAAGACCACAGCGCCGGCCTGAACGCCGGCCGCTGGGATTATATTTTTTCCTGCATCAAGAAATTCAAGCTGGACCAGGATTTCTGCCTGGCCGACCGCGCCAAGGTCACGATGACGGCGCCGTTCATGCGCTCTTACGCGCTGGAATTGCTAAAGATTTGCCACAAGCGGGGCGCGTCGGCGATCGGCGGCATGGCGGCCCTGATTCCGATCAAAAACGATCCGGACAAGAATGCCATCGCCATGGCCGGCGTCCGCGCCGACAAGGCGCGCGACGCCGCCGACGGTTACGACGGCGGCTGGGTGGCCCATCCCGGCCTGGTCGAATTGGCGATGGCGGAATTCACCAAGGTCTTGGGCGACAAGCCGAACCAGATTGAAAAACAGCGCCTGGATGTCGAAGTGACGGCCGCCGATTTGCTTAACTTCAAGCCGGAGGCGCCGATCACGGAGGTGGGCCTACGCTACAACATCAATGTCGGCATCCATTACCTGGGCAGTTGGTTGTCCGGCAATGGTTGCGTGCCCATCCACAACCTGATGGAAGATGCGGCAACCGCCGAGATCAGCCGTTCGCAAGTCTGGCAATGGATACGCTCGGGCAAGGGCGTGCTGGACGATGGCCGCAAGGTCACCGCCGACATGGTGCGGGCGATGATTCCGGAAGAGCTGGCCAAGGTAAAGCGGGCGGCGCCGAACGGGGAAAATCCGAGCTATGCGCGGGCTGCGCAAATCTTCGAGGAAATGTCGACGGCGGAAACCTTTGCCGAATTCCTGACCTTGCCCCTGTATGAAGAAATTTGATGGAAGACGTGCGATGCGCCTGGTTCAGAAATTGTTTTTCCACCGGCGCAAAGCGGCGAAAGCGGCCACCGGGGACGCGCCGCTTTCCAGCTTACCCGCCGCGACCAGATGCTCGACGATGGCCGGTTCGCGGTAGCGCAGGAAGGGATTGGTGGCTTTCTCCAGGCCGATATGGCTCGGCACGGTGGGAATGCCTTGTTCCCGTTTGGCGCTCTCGGCGGAGATGCGATTGTGCAGCGCAAAATTTTCCGGCTCGACCGCATGCGCGAAACGCAGGTTCGACAGCGTATATTCATGCGCGCAATACACTCTGGTATCGTCGGGCAGGGCGGTCAGCTTGGCCAGCGAATCGACCATCTGTTCCGGCGTGCCTTCGAACAGGCGGCCGCAACCGCCGGCGAACAGCGTGTCGCCGCAAAACAGCCAGCCGGGCCGGCCATCCCGGCCCGCCCGCACATAGGCGATATGTCCCTTGGTATGGCCGGGCACGTCGAGTACGGACAGGCGCAGGTCCAGGCCCGGCACATCGACGACATCACCCTGGCCCAGCGGTTTTGTGATGGCTGTGATAGCCTCTTTGCGTGGCCCGAGGACCGGCACCTGATAGTGCTGCAATAACTCCGGCACGCCGCCGGTGTGGTCAGCATGATGATGGGTGAGTAAAATGGCAGTCAGCGTCAAGCCATGGGCTTGCAGCGCCGCCAGGATAGGCTTGGCATCGCCCGGATCGACCACGGCGGCATTCGTGCCGTCATGGATCAGCCACAGATAGTTATCGGCGAAAGCAGGGACAATGAGTACGGCGAGATCGTGCTTGGAAGATGTGATCATGGGCATTTGAAAAGGCAGGCATGGACAGTGCGGCATCCAAAAAATCCATTATAGCGCTTGACGGCTGGCTGCAAACACCGGCCGGCATTTACGCACGCGCGTGGGAGCAGCAATGCCTGGATACCCTGACGGCCGATATCTTTGGCTATAACGCGGTGCAGATAGGCATGCCGCACCTGAATGCCCTCGCGGCCAGCCGCATGCCGCACAAATGGATGGCCGATACGCGCCTGTCCGGCCCAGTGCAGGAAGAGGGCGCAGGCGGGGCCGGCGTCAAGGTGATCGTCGATTTCGACGAATTGCCTTTTGCCACGCAAAGCCTGGACTTGGTGGTCTTGCCGCATGTGCTCGAATTCGCCGCCGAACCGCACCAGGTGCTGCGCGAAGTCGAGCGCGTGCTGATTCCGGAAGGCCAGTTGATCATCTGCGGCTTCAACCCGGCCAGCCTGTGGGGCGCGCGCCAGGCCGGCGGGCGCGTCACCGGCGCCGGCTTCCTGCCGCAGGCCGGCGAATTCATCTCTATGCCGCGTATGAAAGACTGGTTAAAATTACTCAATATGGGCGTCAACCAGAGCCACTTCGGCTGCTATGCGCCGGCCTGCAAGACCGACAAATGGCTGCACCGCTATGCCTTCATGGACAGGGCGGGGGCGCGCTGGTGGCCGTATTTCGGCGCCGTGTATATTGTGCAGGCGATCAAGCGCGTGAAGGGCATGCGCCTGATCGGTCCGGCGTGGACTAAAAAAACGGTGACGGCCCCCGCGGGCGTGCCGGTGACAAATAAAAGGCGGGAACATCAGGATGGCTAAGGTCGAAATTTTTACCGACGGCGCGTGCAAGGGCAACCCGGGCGCCGGCGGCTGGGGCGCCTTGATGGTGGCCGACGGAGCGGAAAAGGAAATTTTCGGCGGCGAACTCAACACTACCAACAACCGCATGGAATTGATGGCGGTGATCGAAGCGCTGAACGCGCTCAAGCGCCCTTGCGAAGTGGTGCTGCACACCGACAGCCAATACGTGCAAAAAGGTATCAGCGAATGGATCCACGGCTGGAAGGCGCGCGGCTGGAAGACGGCGGCCAAGGCGCCGGTCAAGAATGTCGACCTGTGGCAGGCGCTGGATGCGGCGCAGGCCATGCATCAGGTCGACTGGCGCTGGGTGCGCGGCCACAACGGCCATCCCGGCAACGAACGCGCCGACGTGCTGGCCAACCGCGGCGTCGAGACGCTGCGCCGCTAAGTACCCAGTCGGAAATAAGTGTGAAATTTTGGCGAACATGGTGGGACGGTATAGCAGGGGTTTCGCGGGATATTTCCCGCGCCTGCATAACGGTAGCGGCTTGCAAGACACTACTCCCGCAAGCCGGCGCGATGCAGTGCGAGCACTGCGAGCGACGGGCAACGCCGCAGCGCGCCCGCTATGAAGACAAAAAACACAATTATCTATGAACGGGTACTTAGGCCGCCGCCCGCCTCCCTGGTCCCTTCAGCATGGGCCGGGCGGCGCTTTGTTATACTGCGCGCCGCGTCATCCCTGACTGAAACCATTCACCATTTTCCCCATGCGCCAAATTGTCCTTGATACTGAAACCACCGGCCTGAATCCCCGCATCGGCAACCGCATCATCGAGGTCGGCTGCGTCGAACTCGTCAACCGCGTGCTGACGGGGAATAACTTCCACCGCTACATCAATCCGGAACGCGACTCGGAAGAGGGCGCGCTGGCAGTCCACGGGCTGACGACCGAGTTCTTGAGCGACAAGCCGAAGTTTGCCGAGATCGTCGAGGAATTGCGCGAATACATCGCCGGCGCCGAAGTCATCATCCATAACGCGCCGTTCGACCTGGGCTTCCTGAATGCCGAATTCAAGCGCCTGAACCTGCCCAGCTTTAACGAGCACATCGGCGGCGTCATCGATACCCTTGTGCAAGCCAAGGAACTCCATCCAGGCAAGCGCAATTCGCTGGACGCCTTGTGCGACCGGTATGGCGTGTCGAATTCCCGCCGCAAGCTGCACGGCGCCTTGCTGGATGCGGAATTGCTGGCCGATGTATATCTATCGATGACGCGCGGTCAGAACAGTCTCAGCATGGATGTCGAGGTGGAAGTGGTGGTGACTGGTGAAGTGCTGGAAGTCGTCCCTCTTGCCGAAGTGATCTTCCTGCCGGCGTCGGCCGACGAGTTGGCGGAGCACGAGGCCAACCTGGCCGGGCTGGACAAGGCAGTCAAGGGCAGTTGCATCTGGCATGCGCTGACCGCGCCGGCGGCCGCCTAAATCGCCGCTGCGGGATGCGGTCGGCGATTTTTTCCAAAAGCTTGCCGATTCCCGCAGACCTGTGCGATAATTCGCCCCGCTTTGGGAGGTTAGCTCAGGGGTAGAGCACTGCATTCACACTGCAGGGGTCGCAAGTTCGAAACTTGCACTTCCCACCAAGAATACAAATGAAATCAAAGGCTTGTGAGAATCTCTCGCAGGCCTTTTTTGTTTGGTATGAAAAAAGTATGAAAAAACAGGCCTGGACGAATTCAGACGAGGCTGGACGATGCAAGCTTCGACCCGCATTCACAAAGCAGCCTGTTTTCGGTTTCTGTTGTGGCTAGGACGAGCTCTTTCATCTATATTTTCCGGCCGTCGGGGCTTTTCAGGCGCCGCGTGTTGAGGTTCAGTTGCCAACCGTTGAAACGATAGGCATGAATGCCCTCGGGCCGGCCCTGTTGTACCTCGGGCCGGCGGCGGCGAAGTACGGCGTGGATGCGTGCGAGCAGCTCACGCGGGCTGAATGGCTTCGTCAAATAATCGTCGGCGCCCAGTTCGAGCCCCATGATAGCGACCGACAATTACTGGACAACAATGTGAACTGCTTT
>DASYLQ010000488.1:0-6590 GCA_036009485.1 Janthinobacterium sp. | reverse complement strand
CTGATCACCCACCGCGAAGTCGGCGTCGATACCCTGTCCTGGCATAACGCGCTGAAGAACACGCTGCGCCAGGCGCCGGACGTAATCCTGATCGGCGAAATCCGCGATACCGAGACCATGGAGCACGCCATTGCCTTCGCCGAAACCGGCCATTTGTGCCTGGGCACGCTGCACGCGAATAATTCGAACCAGACCATGGACCGCATCATCAACTTTTTCCCGGAAGAGCGGCGCGGGCAATTGCTGATGGACTTGTCGTCCAACCTACGCGCCATCGTTTCGCAGCGCCTGGTGCGCACCGAGGATGGCAAGGGGCGCAAGGCGGCCATTGAAATCCTGCTGAACACGCCGACCATCGCCGAGATGATCTTGAAAGGCAACTTCCAAGGCATCAAGGAAATTATGCACAAGTCGCGGGAACTGGGCATGTGCACCTTCGACCAGGCGCTGTATGAACTCTATAATAAGGGTTATATCGGCTACGACGAGGCGATCCGCAACGCCGACTCGGCCAACGGCCTGCGCCTGCAAATCAAGCTGCGCGGCGACCGCAAGGAGCCGGCCGACGGCGCGGCCACGGCATCGCAAGACTTCAGCATGCAGATCGAGGCAGAGGAAGAGAAGGAAGAGCCCGGGCGCTGAGCCGTGGCGCCCGCACCCGCCTGTGGCGCATGAAAACCCGGACTGCGAACTGAATGGACTGAATAACATGCCGACATTTGAACGAAAAATCTCGACTCGCGACGAACTGAAGGCGCGCGTCGACGCCCTGCCGAAGCCGGTGGTGCTCAGCAACGGCGTCTTCGACATCCTGCACCGCGGCCACGTCACCTATCTGGCGCAGGCGCGCGAGTTGGGGGCGTCCCTGGTGGTGGCGGTCAATACCGACGCCTCCGTCAAGCGCCTGGGCAAGGGCGACGACCGGCCGCTGAATCATTGCGACGACCGCATGGCGGTGCTGGCCGCGCTGGAATCGGTCAGCCTGGTGGTGCCGTTTTCCGAGGATAGCGCGCTGGAAATCGTGCAGGAAACCCAGCCGGAAATCTACGCCAAGGGCGGCGATTACGACATGGCCGCGATCCCCGAGGGGCGGGCGGTGCTGGCGTATGGGGGCCGGGCGGTGGCCATCGATTTCGAGCATGACCGCTCGACCACCAAGTTGCTGACCAAGGTCAGGCAACCGGCGGCTTGACGGCATTCAGGGTTGCGTCGTTTCAGGCGCCGCCGGCATAGCCGTTTTGCCGCCAGGCTTCGTACACCACCACCGCGACCGTGTTCGACAGGTTCAGGCTGCGGTTGTCGGGGCGCATCGGCAGGCGGATGCGCTGGGCCGGCGGGAACGAGGCGCGCAGGGCCGGATCCAGGCCTTTGGTTTCGGAGCCGAACACAAAGACGTCGCCTTCCCTGAAGCTGGCGCCGGCGAACGGCGCCGAGCCGTGCGTCGTCAGGGCGAACATGCGCGCCGGGTCGGGCGCCAGCGCCGCCAGGAAGGCGTCCCAGTTCTTGTGCACCTGCATCGTCGCGTAATCGTGGTAATCGAGGCCGGCGCGCTTCATCTTGCTGTCGTCCAGAGGAAAACCCAGCGGTTCGACCAGGTGCAAGCGGGCCCCGGTATTGGCGCACAGGCGGATGATGTTGCCCGTGTTGGGCGGGATCTCGGGTTCTACCAAAACGACGTGAAACAAGTTTTTCTCCTGACGGGTGGGCGCGGCCGCTTTTTTCCGGCCGCATGGTGCGTATCGGCACCTGCCTGCACATATAAAATAAGCAGGCGGCGCCGGCTCAGCGCGGCGGCGTGCGCGCGAAGACCAGGTTGCTCACGCGCGTCGCGCCGAAGCGCTTCAAGGTGGCGGCCAGTTCGCCCAGCGTCTGGCCGCTGGTCATGACGTCGTCGACGACGCCGACATGCCGGCCGCGCACCAGCGCCGCGGCTTGAGGGACGACGGCAAAGGCCAGGCGCATGTTTTGCCGGCGTTCGGCCGGCGCCACCCGGGTTTGCGCCTGCGTTTCATGCACCCGGGCCGCCAGGCGCGGCTGCAGGGCGATGCCGAGCGCCTTCGCCAGCGGCCGGGCAATTTCCAGCGCCTGGTTGAAACCGCGCCCGGCCAGCCGTCCCGCTCCCAGCGGCACCGGGCAGAGCACGGCCGGCAGCACAAAATCCGGCCGCTGCAGCACGGCGTCGCGCAGCAGGCGCGCAAACAGGCCGGCCAGCGCCAGGCGGCCGCCGAATTTCAGCTGCAGCACCAGTTGGTCGACCGGCAGCGCATAATCGGCCGCGGCCAGCGTGGCGTCGAAGGCGGGCGGCTGGGCCAGGCAGCGGCCGCACAGCCATTCCGCTTCGCTGGCCAGCGGATTGGCGCACTGGCGGCAGCGCGGCCTTGCCTGGCCAAAGAACTGGGCCTGGCAGGGCGGACACAGCACCGCATTGCAGCGTCCGCCGCACAGGGCGCAGGCGCCCGGCAAGGCGAGCTGCAACAGTCCCGGCAGCACTGAACGAAACAAGGGGCCGGGCTGAAAAGCGGAACGGGGAAGCATCGCATTTGCCTTCAACCATGTACACTGCCGACATTATCGCATCTCCACCCGGTTTGCCCATGTCCGTTCCGCCGACTCCGCCAAAATTGAGCGCGCCCATCGATTCCGTGCAGGTGCGCGGATTTTTTTCGCGCCCGCAGCGCATCGCCGCTTCCGATTTCCTGCGCCGCGAGATCGCCGCGCGCATGCATGAGCGTTTGGAATTGGTGAAGATCGCGCCGCAGCGCGTGCTGGACGCCGGCTGCGGCCCTGGTGCCGACCTCGGCTTGCTGCACAAGGATTTTCCGGCGGCGCAGATTCTCGGCGTCGATGCGGCGCCGGCAATGATACAGGCGGCCCGGGCGCCGGCCTCGAAGCTGGCCGGGCTGAACCAGTTCCTGGCGCGGCTGTTGCCGGCCAAGGCAGGCATCGACTTGCTGTGCGCCGACTTCGCCGACTTGCCGCTGGGTGGGAACACGGTCGACCTGGTCTGGTCCAACCTGGCGCTGCACTGGCATCCGCAGCCGGACCGCGTCTTCGCCGAGTGGCGCCGGGTGCTGCGCCAGGATGGCTTGCTGATGTTTTCCTGCTTCGGCCCCGACACCTTCAAGGAAGTGCGCGAAGCCTTTGCCGAGGCCGACCTGGCCCGGCACGCGCTGCCTTTCGTCGACATGCACGATTTCGGCGACATGCTGGTCGAAGCCGGGTTTTCGACGCCGGTGCTGGACATGGAAATCATCACGGTAACGTATCCGGGCGCGGCGGCGCTGCTGGCCGACGTGCGCGCCTGGGGCGGCAATCCCCTGGCCAACCGCCGCCGCGGCCTGATGGGGAAGGCGGCCTGGTCGCGCATGCTGGCGACGCTGGAGCGGCGCCGCCGGCCCGACGGCAAGCTGGGACTGACGTTTGAAATCGTCTACGGCCACGCCTTCCGGCCGGCGCCGCGGGTGACGGCGGCGGGCGAGGCGATCATCCGTTTCGATTTGCCGCGCAAGCCGAAATAGGCGCGTTTTTGCAGGGCTTATACCACGTTCCCCGTTTTTTGCGCTGGGGAACTTGCACTTTAGGAAAGTGGATTATTCCTTGATGAATTGTGAAGTTGTTGATTATAATCGTTGACTAATTTGTCAGTACTCCATGTATAAAGCGTTTGCCAGACCGGCAAGCGCGGCGGCAAGCGAAGTCGGCGTCCGGGTCTCGGCTTGGCCCGGTGCCAGCGATATCAGAGGTTCCAGCGGTTTGGGCGAGTTTTTTGCACCGGCATGGAACCCGTCAGTGTTGAGTGTTTCGGTGTTGCGGAGCGGCGGCGATTCCATCCAGCGAATCCCCGGCGCCGGTTAAAAATATTCTTATTTTTGGGTGGTTGGGGAAAACATGAAACTAGCAAAACGACTTCAATCGTTGATGTTCGGGCTGTCCTTGACCGCCGCCGGCATTCCGGCCTGGGCGGCGACCCTGCCCGCCGATCAAGGCACCGGCGGCCCCGTCGCAATGGAATTGAATTTGCAACCCCCGGTGACGCAGATCGCCGCCGAAATCTACAATCTGCACACCTGGATGATGGTGGTCTGCCTGGTGATCTTCGTCGCCGTCTTCGGCGTGATGTTTTATTCAATCATCAAGCACCGCAAGTCGCTCGGCCACAAAGCGGCCACCTTCCATGAAAGCACCTCGGTCGAAATCGCCTGGACCATCGTTCCCTTCCTGATCGTCATCGGCATGGCCCTGCCGGCCACCCGCACCGTGGTCAGCATGAAAGACACCTCCAACGCCGACCTGACCATCAAGGCCACCGGCATGCAGTGGAAATGGGGCTACGACTACCTGCAGGGCGAAGGCAAGGGCATTTCCTTCCTGTCGAACTTGTCGACCCCGCGCGCGCAAGTCGGTTCCCCCGGCGTCGAGCCGACCGAAAAGCGCAGCGACACTTATTTGATCGAAGTCGACAATGAGCTGGTGGTGCCGGTCAACAAGAAAATCCGCATCATCACCACCGCCAACGACGTCATCCACGCCTGGTCGGTGCCGGCCTTCGGCGTCAAGCAGGATGCGATTCCCGGCTTCGTGCGCGACACCTGGTTCAAGTCGGAAAAGATCGGCACCTTCCGCGGCAATTGCGCCGAGCTGTGCGGCAAGGAGCACGCCTTCATGCCCATCGTCGTCAAGGTGGTGTCCGAGGCCGACTATAAAACCTGGGTCGACGGCAAGAACAAGGAAATGGCGGCGCTGGCCGAAGATCCAAGCAAGGTCTGGACGATCGATGAACTGAAAACCAAGGGCGAAAAGGTCTACACTAGCAATTGCATCGCCTGCCACCAAGTTACGGGCAAGGGCATTCCGGGCGCGTTCGCGGCGCTGGACGGCTCGCCTGTCGTGAACGGCCCGAGAGCGGACCAGATCCATGTCCTGTTGAACGGCAAGCATAGCGGCAAATTCTCCGGCGAAATGCCATCATGGAAGCAGTTGTCGGATACGGACATTGCGGCGGTGATTACGTTCACGCGCAATAACTGGTCGAACAAGGCCGCCGAAAACATCGTTCAACCAGCCGACGTTCTGGCTGCACGCAAGTAATCAGGAGCTTCAGATGAGCACAACGAGCACATTGGATCACGCCCACGATCACAGCCATGACCATGACCATGCCCATGGCCATCCGAGCGGTTTTCAGCGCTGGTTTTTCGCCACCAACCACAAGGATATCGGCACCCTTTACCTGTGGTTTTCCTTCGTCATGCTACTGTCGGGCGGCGTGCTGGCGCTGATGATACGCACGGAATTGTTCCAGCCCGGCCTGCAATTCTTCCAGCCTGAATTCTTTAACCAGCTGACCACGCTGCACGGCGTGGTGATGGTGTTCGGCGCCATCATGCCGGCCTTCGTCGGTTTCGCCAACTGGATGATCCCGCTGCAGGTGGGCGCCTCCGACATGGCTTTCGCGCGCATGAACAACTTCTCGTTCTGGCTGCTGCCGCCGGCGGCCCTGCTGCTGGCCGGCTCCTTCTTCGTGCCGGGCGGCGCCACCGCGGCCGGCTGGACCATGTACGCGCCCTTGTCGACGCAAATGGGGATCGGCCAGGACATGGCGATCTTTGCGCTGCACATCATGGGCGCTTCGTCGATCATGGGTTCGATCAACATCATCGTCACCATCCTGAACATGCGCGCGCCCGGCATGACCCTGATGAAAATGCCGATGTTTTGCTGGACCTGGCTGATCACCGCCTACCTGCTGATCGCCGTGATGCCGGTGCTGGCCGGCGCCATCACGATGACCCTGACCGACCGCCATTTCGGCACCTCCTTCTTCAACGCGGCCGGCGGCGGCGACCCGGTGATGTACCAGCACGTGTTCTGGTTCTTCGGCCATCCCGAGGTCTACATCATGATCTTGCCGGCTTTCGGCATCGTCTCGCAAATCATCCCGGCCTTCGCCCGCAAGCCGCTGTTCGGCTATGCCTCGATGGTCTACGCCACCGCCTCGATCGCCATCCTGTCCTTCATCGTCTGGGCCCACCACATGTTCACCACCGGCATGCCGGTGACCAGCCAGCTGTTCTTCATGTACGCGACCATGCTGATCGCCGTGCCGACCGGTGTCAAAGTGTTCAACTGGATCGCCACCATGTGGCGCGGTTCCATGACCTTCGAGACGCCGATGCTGTTCGCGGTCGGCTTTATCTTCGTGTTCACGATAGGCGGCTTCACCGGCCTGATCCTGGCGGTAACACCGATCGACATTCAGCTGCAGGATACTTATTACGTCGTGGCCCATTTCCACTACGTGCTGGTGGCCGGTTCGCTGTTCGCCCTGTTCGCCGGCTTTTACTACTGGTCACCGAAATGGACCGGCCACATGTACAGCGAATTGCGCGGCAAAATCCACTTCTGGAACTCGCTGGTGTGGTTCAACGTGACCTTCTTCCCGATGCACTTCCTGGGCCTGGCCGGCATGCCGCGCCGCTACGCCGACTATCCGGCGCAATTCACCGACTTCAATATGGTGGCGTCGATCGGCGCCTTCGGTTTCGGCCTGAGCCAGGTGTATTTCCTGTTCTTTGTCGTGCTGCCGGCTT
>DASYLQ010000487.1:0-15001 GCA_036009485.1 Janthinobacterium sp. | reverse complement strand
AAATGCGTCGTCCATCGCTTTCGCATCGCGCTCCAGGGCGGCGGCGGCTATCTTGCAACTGCCCCACCCGTCCACGCATGATTTCAAAACAAAATTTTCAAAACGATTGCTTTACCCAATTTATCTATCGGAGATCACATCATGAACAAATCTTTTTACGCCCTTGCCGCCAGCGCCATGCTGTGCATGTCCGCCGCCCAGGCAGCCCAGGCCGACGATCCTTCGGTGCAGATTTCCTCGCCCAAGTCGCACTTCAAGATGTATCCGTCGGACTTTGAAAGCTACGCCGGGTCGTATGCGCTGGAAAACGGCGACGTCATCAAGCTGAAACGCGCCGGCTCTCACTATTACAGCAAGATCTATGGCCAGGATCCGGTGGAAATCTTCGCCGTCGGCCGCGGCTCCTTCATCGCCAAGGACGGCACCACGCTGACCTTCCAGGACAATAATGAAACGATTGTCATCACCGAAGGCAATCAGCGCCGCCTGGCATCCCGCTGAAGGGCGCCGCCGCTGTTACAGCCAGCCGGAACGGCGGAAGCGGTAATACATATAGCCGCAGACACACACCATGATGCCGACTGCGGCCGGATAACCGAATTTCCAGTCGAGCTCAGGCATCACCTTGAAATTCATGCCCCAGACGCCAGCGAAGGCGGTGAAGATACCGAAAATCGCGGCCCAGGCGGCGAGGCGCTTGTTGACTTCGCTCTCATCGATGGCCACCATCGACAGATTGACCTGGATCGCCGTATTGATGGTGTCGCGGATGCTGTCGAGCTTGCCATTGATGCGCACCAGGTGGTCGTGGACGTCGCGGAAATACTCCTGGGTATCCTTGCATAGCGACGGCACGCGCCCACCGTACAGCTTGCCGGCCGCTTCCATCAGCGGCCCGACCGCATGGCGCAGCACCATGATCTTGCGCTTCAACTGGTACAGGCGCTCGATATTGTCGCGCTCCGTGCCTTGGGAGAAAATCCGCTCCTCGATCAGTTCGAGTTCCGATTCGAGCATGTCGACCACTGGGAAATAACGGTCGACCACGGCATCCATCAGCGCATACAGCACGAAGGCCGAACCCTGGCGCAGCAAATGCGGCTCGTGCTCGGCGCGGGCGCGCACGCCGAGGAATCCCTGGGAACTATGGTTGCGCACCGACAGCACGTAATTCGTGCCGACGAAAATCGCCACTTCGCCGACGACCAGGTCGTCGCCGGCCAGTTCCACCGTGTGCACGACGACAAACAGCGAGTCGCCGTATTCCTCGATCTTGGGGCGCTGGTGGCCGCGCCGGGCATCTTCCACCGCCAGTTCGTGCAGGCAAAATTCATGCTGCATCTGCGACAGCTCGTCCGGCTGCGCATCGCGCAAGGCGACCCAGACAAAGCAGTCGGGACGTTCGACATATTCGCTGATGTGTTCGATCGGTATGTCGGCCAGTTTTTTCCCGTCCTGATAGGCGACGCAATTAATCAGCATACTAGACATTCCATGATAAGAGGCGCTGCGGCCCCGGCAAGCGAGAGCTTACCTTATCGCAGGAAAATCCGGCGAAGGACAAGCTGGCGGGCCGGGTCAAGCGACACCCGGCCGCCATGCGGCCCCACGACAACAGCGCAAGCTCAGTCGTCCTTGGCGCCGTCGATGCCGAGCTCGGCGATCTTGCGGGTGATGGTGTTGCGGCCTATGCCCAGACGCACCGCGGCGTCGTTCTTGCGTCCGTGGGTATGCTTGAGCGCGGTCTTGATCAGCGCCGATTCGAATTGCCGCCCCAGCACCGCCATGACCTCCTGCTGGCCCTGGCCGAGCATGTTGGCGGCTTGCAATTCCAGCAAGCCGACCCAGCCCGGCGCGCTGCCGTTGCCCGGCGTCGCCGTCTCAAACACCACGCCGCCCGCCTCGGCCGACGCCGCCGCGGCGGCAGCGGCCCCGGAAGCTGCCGACACTTCCTGGCCCTGGGTCAATTCCAGCGGCAAATCCTTCACTTCCACCGTCTGCCCCGGCGCCATCACCGTGATCCAGTTGCACAGGTTTTCCAGCTGCCGCACATTGCCCGGCAAATCCAGCCCGGACAGAAATTGCAGCGTCGCTTCGCTCATGCGCTTGGCTTCGACGCCCAGCTGCTTGGCGCTCTGCACCAGAAAGTGACGCACCAAAATAGGGATGTCTTCGCGCCGTTCCCTCAAACTGGGCAGGCGCAAACGGATCACATTCAAGCGGTGATACAAGTCTTCGCGGAACAGGCCGTCGCGCACTCGCTGCTCGAGGTTCTGGTGCGTCGCCGTGATCACGCGCACATTGGCCTTTAACGGCTGATGCCCGCCGACGCGATAGAAATGGCCGTCCGACAGCACCCGCAACAGCCGCGTCTGCAGGTCGAAGGGCATGTCGCCGATCTCGTCGAGGAACAGGGTGCCGTTCTCGGCTTGCTCGAAGCGACCGCGGCGCGTGGTTTGCGCGCCGGTGAAGGCGCCGCGCTCATGGCCGAAGAGTTCCGACTCCAGCAAGTCCTTGGGAATGGCCGCCGTGTTCAGGGCGATGAACGGTTGCGCCGCGCGCGGACTGTGCTTGTGCAGGGCGCGCGCCACCAACTCCTTGCCGGTGCCGGACTCGCCGGTGATCAATACGGTGACGTTCGATTGCGACAGGCGGCCGATGGCGCGGAACACTTCCTGCATGGCCGGCGCCTGGCCGAGGATTTCCGGGGTTTCGCTGGGACCCGATTCGACGCTGGTCTCGCGCAGGCTCTCGTCGAGGGCGCGGCGGATCAGTTCGACGGCCTTGTCGATGTCGAAAGGCTTGGCCAGGTATTCGAAGGCGCCGCCCTGGAAGGCGGCGACGGCCGAGTCGAGGTCGGAAAAGGCGGTGATGATGATGACAGGCAGGCCGGGGAAGCGGGCCTTGACCGTTTGCAGCAGTTCCAGTCCGGACGCGCCCGGCATGCGGATATCCGAGACCAGCACCTGCGGCGTTTCAAACTCCAGCGCGGCGATGGCGTCGCGCGCATTGGCAAAACTCTTGGTGGCCAGGTTTTCCCGCGCCAGCGCTTTTTCCAGTACCCAGCGGATCGATTCGTCGTCGTCGACTATCCAGATTGGCTTCATTAGTGTGTGCGTCCCGCAATATGGATTTCACTTTAGGATACAAGCCCAGGAGCGCCTTGTCCGCTTATGGCAGGGGCAAGACAATCCTGAACTCGGTATATCCAGGCCGGCTCTCGCACTCGATCACACCCATGTGCTGCTGCACGAAGGTTTGCGCCAGTGTCAGCCCCAGCCCGCTGCCGCCCTCCCGTCCCGATACCAGCGGGTAAAAGATGCGGTCGCGGATCTGCGGCGAGATGCCCGGTCCATTGTCGATGATATGCAAGTCTAATGCCAGCCCGTAGCGTACCTTGGCCAGGGTCACTTGGCGCGCGACGCGGGTCTTGAAGACCAGCTCGGCGTCGCCGGCGACGATGCGCTCGGACAAGGCCTGGGCGGCGTTATGGGCGATGTTCAGCACGGTCTGGATCAGTTGTTCCTTGTCACCGCGGAATTCGGGAATCGAGGCATCGTAGTCGCGCCGGATGGTCAGTCCGCTGGGGAACTCGGCCAGAATCAGGCTGCGCACCCGCTCGCACACTTCGTGGATATTGACGTCGCCGACGATGTGCGGGCGGCGGTGCGGCGCCAGCAGGCGGTCGACCAGGGTTTGCAGGCGGTCGGCTTCCTTGATGATGACCTGGGTATATTCGCGCAGCTCGACCAGATGCAGCGGCGGCAATTCCAGCTCCAGCAACTGGGCCGCGCCGCGGATGCCGCCCAGCGGGTTCTTGATTTCATGCGCCAGGTTGCGGATCAGCTCCTTGTTGACCTGGCTCTGGTCGAAAATGCGCTCCTCCCGGTCGAGCTTGATCTGCTGGACGTTTTCGCGCAGTTCGATGAGGATGGTATCGGCCGGTTCGTACAGGGCGCTGACGATGGTGTGCACGTGCAGCGGCTCGCGCCCGCTGCGCTCCAGCGTCAGGTCCTGGCGCAGGTCGGCGAATTTGTGTTCCAGCGCCTGCACGCAGATGCCGGCCAGTTCGTCGGGGTTGCTGAACAGCGAGGTCAGCTTTTGCCGCGTCAGCGCCTTCAGCGAATTTTCCAGCAGGTTTTCGGCCGCCGCGTTGGCGTAGACGATGCGGCCCTCGGCATCCAGCAAGATCACGCCGGACACCAGCAAGTCGAGGCCGGCCACCGCTTCCGGCCGCAGCGCGGCGCCGTTGACCGCCTCGTTGGGCGCCTGGGCCGGCGCGCTGGCTTGCGCACTGGGTTGCGCATTGGCTTGGTTTATTGGGCTCATTGGATATTCGCGATCTCGCGTTTCAAGGCGTCGATATTCTTTTCGGTGCGGCTGATACTGTCCTGCAGCATCGCCACCCGCTCCTGGTACTTGGCGTAGTTGCGCTCATTGCCGTTGCGTTCGGGCTCGCCATTGTTGTATTCCTTTTGTAAGTCGGCCAGCTTTTGCTGTTCGCTATTCAACTCATCCTGCAGAATCTGGCGGCGGTCGGCGTCGCGCGCCTTTTGCTGGGCGCTGTCGACCTTGGGGAAATTCGCCGGCGACGGCAGGGCCGGTCCCGCCGCCCCGTTCGCCCTGGCGGGCGGCTGCCTCGGCGGCGATGTGATCGCACCCGGCAAGTCGAGCGAGCGGCAATTGCCGCCCCGGTTTGCGTCCGTCAATTCCTTGTGGCCGCTGGCGTCGGTGCACAGATAAATCTGGCCGTCGGCGTGGGCCGCGGCGCCGGCGCCCAGCCCGGCCGCCAGGATCAGGGCCGAAGCCAGCCCGCGAATAATATGGTGCATGTTCAAGCCGCTCGTCTTTCTCGTTTGCCGTCGCGGACATACCGCGAATCCGGCCCAACCCGAATATACATCAGCCCGGGCGGCAAGCATAAAAAAACGCGGGGAAAGCCGTGGCTCGCCTCGCGTTTTTCATCGCAACACCACTTTCATGGTGCAGGAATAAATTACAGGGAATAAATTATAAGGAATAGTACATATCGAATTCCACTGGATGAGTGGTCATGCGCATGCGCGTCACTTCCGTCATTTTCAGTTCCAGGTAGGCATCGATCATCGAATCGCTGAAGACGCCGCCGCGGGTCAGGAATTCACGGTCCTTGTCGAGCGCGGCCAGGGCTTCTTCGAGCGAGGCGCAAACGGTCGGGATCAGCGCATCTTCCTCAGGCGGCAGATGGTACAGGTCTTTCGACGCGGCTTCGCCCGGATGGATCTTGTTTTGCACGCCGTCCAGGCCGGCCATCAGCAGCGCGGCGAAGCACAGGTAAGGATTCGCCAGAGGATCCGGGAAGCGCGTTTCGATGCGGCGGCCTTTCGGGTTCGCCACATGCGGGATGCGGATCGAGGCGGAACGGTTGCGGGCCGAGTAAGCCAGCTTGACCGGCGCTTCGTAGCCCGGCACCAGGCGCTTGTACGAGTTGGTGCCCGGGTTGGTGATCGCGTTCAGCGCCTTGGCGTGCTTGATGATGCCGCCGATGTAATACAGGGCGAAATCGGACAGGCCGGCATAGCCGTCGCCGGCGAACAGGTTTTTGCCGTCTTTCCACACCGATTGATGCACGTGCATGCCGGAACCGTTGTCGCCGACGATAGGCTTGGGCATGAAGGTGGCGGTCTTGCCATAGCTGTGGGCCACGTTCCAGACCACGTATTTCAGGTTCTGGGTCCAGTCGGCGCGCTCGACCAGGGTCGAGAACTTGGTGCCGATTTCATTCTGGCCGGCGCCGGCCACTTCGTGGTGGTGCACTTCGACCGGGATGCCCAGCGATTCCAGGATCAGGCACATTTCCGAACGCATGTCCTGGAAGCTGTCGACCGGCGGCACCGGGAAGTAACCGCCCTTGACGGTCGGACGGTGGCCGCTGTTGCCGCCTTCGATATCCTTGTCGGTCGACCAGGATGCTTCATCGGAATCGATCTTGACCATGGCGCCGGACATGTCGATCTTCCACTTGACGCTGTCGAAGATGAAGAATTCAGGCTCCGGGCCGAAGTAGGCGGTGTCGCCCAGGCCGGAAGATTTCAAATAGGCTTCGGCGCGCTTGGCGATCGAGCGCGGATCGCGGTCGTAGCCCTTGCCATCCGACGGTTCGATCACGTCGCACTGCATGAACAGCGTGGTTTCTTCCATGAAGGGGTCGATGTTCGCGGTATTCGGATCCGGCAGCAAGATCATGTCGGAAGCTTCGATGCCTTTCCAGCCGGCGATCGAGGAACCGTCGAAGGCGTGGCCGGATTCAAACTTGTCCATATCGAAATGCGACACGGGAACAGTCACATGTTGCTCTTTACCACGGGTATCGGCAAAGCGGAAATCAACGAACTTGACTTCATTGTCCTTTACCATTTTCAAGACTTCTGCGGCTGTCATTGCCATGCGTATCTCCTAGGATATATGTGAGGGGGAGCCGGCCCGGGCGCTGACTGTGCTGCCGGACCGATGATGATGCTACACGAGCAAAATGACGTGCGACCAAACTCGTGGGAATGATAGCAGATTCCATGCCAACCTCGCTCAGCCGAGCCCGCCTTGAAAAGGGGCATAAAAAAGCTGTAAAAATAAAGACATAAGCGCGAAAGGCAATTTTTCAGCAGGGCCTTGCGATTGCACATAGTTGGTGCAATTTCACATTATTGCACCTTATTCGTGCTTGTTTCCATTTTGGTGCAAAAATGTGTCTTCATGGTGCGCCTTATTTCACCATGGCGGCACAGGCTTGTAGCCGCCTCCCGGCAGCGGATGGACGAGACGTTCCAAAGATGGGCAGGCGGCGGCGGCGCGCACTATAATTGAGAATTCCTGGTCGCCCCATACCTTTTCGCTGGATCACGCCATGCCCCTGACTACCGACATCCTGACCGTCGCCCGCGCCCGCCTCTCTTCCGCGCCTTATGCCGGCGCCGTTACGCCGCAGGAGGCGTATGCGCTGCTGCAGGCCGACCCGTCCGTCAAACTGATCGACGTCCGCACCAACGCCGAACGCGACTGGATAGGCCGGGTCGCCATCCCGCACGCCCAGCACGGCGCCGTGCAGTGGAATACCTATCCCGGCGGCGCGGCCAATCCCGACTTCCTCGAAGAACTGGCGGCGGCGGCGGGCAAGGACGAGGTGCTGCTGTTCCTGTGCCGCTCCGGCGTGCGTTCGCGCCATGCGGCCAAGCTGGCGACCGAACACGGCTACGCCAATTGTTTCGATATCCTGGAAGGCTTCGAGGGCGACAAGGACCAGCACGGTCACCGCAAGCATGTCGGCGGCTGGTGCAAGGCGGGTTTGCCCTGGCTGGGAGCCTGAGCAATCAAGGTCAGAGGCCAGCTTGTCCTGCTTGGCATGCTGGCTTACACCGGCTGCGCCGTCGCGCCCTCCATCAAGTTGAGCACCCGCTGGCGCACGAAATTGATGTGGCTGCGCAAGCCATACAGGCCATCGGCAAACGACAGCGGAATCGAAATCTGGTTGACCATTTCCTCGATTTCGTTCAGACGCTGCAGCTGCGCCGCATAGATTTCCTCGCGCTTGCCCTCGCCCGCCTGTTCCAGGGCCTGCTCGACCCGGCGCAACTGGCCATACCAGCGGTACACACGCGAACGGATGCGCCACACGTACAGCGGCGGCACCACCTTTGACAGCGGCAGGATCAGCGCGCCCAGCGCCACCACCACCACCCACATGCGGTCGAAGAAGCTGGCCAGCCAAAAACTGCTGATGTAACGCTGCAAGAAGGGCGGACCGTCCTTGTAATACTTGGCCGCTTGCGCCGCCACCGGAATCTCGGTGTAGCGCGCCGATGGAAACTGGCCCTGCTGCTGGAACCAGCCGGCGCCGCCGTGGATGCCGGCGGCGGCTTGCACGAACAGGTCGATCAAGGCCGGATGCAAGTCTTCGCGGGCGACCAGGGTGGCGGTCGGCGCGATCAGGTTGTAGTCTTTGGCCGGCAGGTTGCGGCCCAGGTCGACTATGCCCTGCGGCAGCACCACATGACTGAGGAAAGGCATCTTGCGCGCATACGCTTCCGCCTGGTTGAAATCGAACAGCTTGATGCCCGGCGTTTGCAGCAGCATCTGGATCAGCGGCGCTTCCGGCGCCGAGGTGAAGATCAAACCGTCGATGCGCCCTTCCAGCAATTCCACCGTGGCCGGCGTGTTGGCCAGCGAACCCCGGGTCAGGTCTTCCGGTTCGACGCCGTTCAGCGCCAGCACCTGCTTGAACAGGCGCGGCGCGCCGGCGCCCTTGGGTCCATAGTTGATCTTCATGCCCTTCAACTGCGTCAGCCGGGTGATAGTCTTGCCCTTGGTCTCGCGCAGGAATAGCCAGAGCGGCTCGGTAAACAAGCTGCCCAGCGATACCAGCCCCTCCCTCTCGGCGGCCGCCTCGTCGGTCGAGCCGCTTTGCACGAAGGCGATGTCGACTTTGCCCTCCTTCAGCCGGCGCAGGTTTTCTCCCGATCCGGCGGAGGGCAGCAGCGTCACCTTGACGCCGTGCTTGGCCAGTTCGGCCGCGTATTTTTTGCCGAATTCTTCGTAGGCGCTGTTTTCCTGGCCGGTGGAGAGGGTCACGTGGCGCGGCGGCGCCGGGTCCAGCAACAGGTAGGCGAAAGCGCAGACGGCGACGATCACCAGGATGGTCGGGGCGGCGGCGACGATCAGGTCGCGCATCGAAAAGCGCGTGAACGTCAGGATTTTGGACATGTGTTGGCGCATAGGTTTCATGGCTTGATACGATGCCAACAATCGCTCAACTATGCAAGGGCTACGCGCGCAGGCAAGACTGGAAGTGCGTTGGCGGTGAAAAGAAGATGGCCCTTAACCGCCGCAGGCGCGCACCGGGGTCGCTGCCGTGGCCGCGGCCGGCTTCAGCGGCGGCTCGATCAGCGGCATCAGGGTCGGCGCCAGCACCACCAGCAATTGCACCGGCAAGGCGCTGGTGAAGTCGTAGTTCTTCGATTCCGGCCCGTGCACATACGCCGTCATGCTGCCGAAGAAGCGTTCGCCGATATTGAAGACGAAGGTGGCCGAGCGGTTCACATAACGCGACTCGATCAGCCGGCCGCCAGCGCCGTAGACGTCGAAACGCTGGTCGCCGGTGCCAGTCTTGCCGCCCACAGGGATCGGCGTGCCGTCGGACTTGACGAAGGCGTTTTTCGCGCGCTTGGCAGTGCCGTCCGACACCACTTCGCGGATCGCGTCGACCACCGCGCGCGCCACCGCCGGTGTCAGCACCTGTTCGTTGACGCTGGAATTGTTGTGCTTGACCATGGTGTCGTAGGGCGTGCCGGCGGCGAAATGCAGCGACTCGATGCGCTCGCTGGACTTGCGCACGCCGCCGTTGACCAGGATGCCCATCAGCTCGGCCAGCGCGGCGGGACGGTCGGCCGAGGCGCCCAGCGAAGTCGCGTACGAGGGCACCAGCGAATCGAAGGGGTAGCCCATCTTTTTCCACTGCTTGTGGATTTCCAGGAAGCCTTCCATTTCCAGCAAGCTGGAGATGCGCTTGTCCTGGGCGTGCTTGCGGTGCGTGCTGAACAGCCACTTGTACACTTCCTGGCGCTCCTTGTCGCTGGCGGCGACCATTTCCGACAAGGTCGCGCCCTCATGCGCGCGCAGGTAGCCGACCATCCACAATTCCAGCGGATGCACATTCGCCAGGTAGCCGCGGTCGGCCAGCGACCAGTTGCCGATCGCATATTGGTCGTACATCCTGGCGACGCGCTCGTCGGACACCTCGTTTTGCGACGGCAGCTTGTCGTTCAGGAAGGCGGCAAACTGTTCCTGGCTGGCATTGGGTGCGATCGAGCGGTAGATATTGGCCAGGCGCACCGGGGTCGGATGGATGCTGGCCACCAGTACCTTTTCCTGTTCCGCCGCCGTCTTGCCCTTGTACTTCTGGTAGAAGCGGGTGAGGAATTCACGCCCTTCCTTGTCGGCGAAACGGCTCAGGTATTGGGCCCGGCGCGGGTCGTCGGCATCGGCCAGCAGCGAGGCCGAGGAACTGGGCGACTGGAACATATAAAAATGCACGACGTCGCGCATCAGCCGCACGAACACCAGGTTAACGGAATTGCGCAGCGCCTGGCGCAGCGGCATGATGCGGTTGTTGTCATCCTTCGAGAAGTTGCCGAAGTGATGCAGGCCGCCGCCGGTGAAAAAGCCTTCTCCCGGATTCGCCGAATACTTGCGGTCCATCGCCGCGCCCAGCATGGCCGGCAAGTCGCGTCCCTGGCCGCTGGCCGGCAGCGACTTGAAATACTCGATGGCCCATTGCGAAATCTTGTCTTGCGGCGAGACCTGGATCTTGCCCAGTTCTTCCTTGCTCATGCCGCTGTAACGCTTGTGTAACTGGTCGACGATGTCGAGATAGGTCACCAGGGTGCGCAGCTTGGCGGTCGAACCGAGGTCCAGCTTGGCGCCTTCGTTGATGTCCAGCGGCTGGTCGAAATTGTCGGTCTGCAGGCGCAGGTAATTGACGTTGTCGCCGCGTTCAAGCAGGGTGAAGCTGTAGACCACGTCGGCCGGATCGCCATTGCCGAGCATGCCCTTGCCGGTCAGGCCGGCTTCCTTCGCCGCTTCCGGGTCGCGCAACTTGCGCAGCACCGCGGTGACGTCTTTCTGCGCCTGCGAATCGAGTGTGCTGACGACGCTCAGGTCAAGCCGATCGAGGTTGTACAAGCGCGAATCGCCGAGCAGGCCGGCAAGGTGGTTGCGCACCGCGTTCGAGGCCTTGCGCGTGACGAAGGACATGGCCGGCGCCGCCTGTGCGCCGGAATCGGTGGCCGGGTGCAGCTTCTGGCCCAGCGCGGCATCGCGCACAGGGGCCGTGATGACGCCGGCCTGGGCCAGCAGGCGCAGATGGCTGTCGGTCAGTTGTTCCAGGTCTGCGCCGCCGTCGCCCAGGTAATACGAGGGGCGGCGCTGGGCGATCAGCAGACTCAGCGCTTCCTTGTAGGCCAAGGCATTGTCGGGCTGGGCCAAGTCGCCGTGCAATGCCCGGCTGAGATTGGCGAAATCGCGGCCGTACCAGACCCACATGCCGTCGCCGATACCGCTCACCTCGCCATAGCCGGTCTTGGCCGACAGCGGCACCGTGTTGAGGTAATCGACCACAATCTGCCGCCGCGCGGCGGTGGTGTCTTCGCCGTGCTGGTAGGCGCGCAGCGTGGCGGAAACCATCTGGCGCAATTTTTCCTTCATGGAATTGGTGCGGCCGTCGGGCGAGTGGCGGTATTTCTCGATCTGCGTCGCCAAGGTGCTGCCGCCGCCGGTGCGGTGGCCGCCGAAAGCATTCAGGGAGCGGTCGACGATGGCCTTGCTGAGGCGGTCCCATTCCACCGCCGGATTGCGCTTCGGATTCGATGGATCGAGCAATTCGCGGTTTTCAATGAACAGCAGGCTATTCACCAGCACGGCCGGGGTGTCCTTGAAGCCGGCATAAAAACGCTCGGGATAGGTGGCGCTGAACAGCGACTGGGCGCGGCAATCGAGAATGGACAGGCCGCTCCGGGTCTTTTCCTGGTAGGTGGCGAAGACGCCCAGGTCGGCCAGCGCCACCATCTTCGGCGAAAAGCGCGCCTGCGCGGTGACGTCGTAATCCTTTTCCTTCAGCTTGCCGAGGAAATCAGGCAGGCCGGCATAACCCAAGCGGCCGTCGTAGGGGCTGTCTTGCGGATAGCGGATGGCCTTGCTCGGCCCCGGTTCGACCTTGTAGGTCAGCTTGTCCACCAATTCGGTCGCAAAATGCGCCTGCAGCGTCGAGGTGCGGATTTCGCGCCAGCCCCACCAGGCCGCCATCGTCAGCAGCACCAGCAGCAGCAAGAGCAAGGCCGAGCGCGAACGTTTCGGCTTTTCCGGCCCGGACGCCGGCACCGGCGTGGCGGACTGGGCGTGCGCCAAGTGCACCGCGGGTTCGCCACCCAGGCCGGGCCCGGGACGCGATGGCGGGATGGCGGACATGGAAGACGATGGGGAAGGCACGGCTTGCAGGTGGCCGCGGCGCATCGAAGCTGCCCGGACGCGCAATTTGCGCACGGCGCGGACGACGCTACGGGGCCGGCGAAAACGGTTGCTTAACATAAGTGGTCAAACCGGTCAGTCGTATGCGGCATGGCGACAACCCGCTGCGGTCGTCGCCATGCCGATGGTCAGTGATACTTACTTCCCGCGTCCCCGCGCGCGTCGCACAGGGAATCGGGCGTGAGCGCTTTCGTCTGTTTCTACTTTCGTTTGTTTCCGCACTTTATTTTTGGCGCAGCCGGAACGGTATTCATGGGCCATCATTTCATTGCCGCTTTTCTCCATTCCACCACATCGGCGCCGCAGCGACGGTGGCGTACGTATAAAAATTTTCTTTGGCAGGGGGAAATTCGCATAAAAACAACGTCAACCCTTTGTTTTGCCCGGATGCACAAATGACAGGCGGCGCCTTGAGCGCCGCCAGAGGAAGACCAGTCCGTTTAAAAAACGCCGGGGCGGCGTTTACACCTTGCTGTACTCGGCCTTGAGGCGCGTGAGTTCTTCGCACATGAGGGTAAAAGCCTCGGCCGTCTGGGCCGGTTCGCCTTTCACGCCCAGCTCGATATGCCGGCGGGTGTGCGCATCGCCGACGCTCGGCAGGCTGAACACCTTGACCAGCGGGAAGCGCGCTTCGATCGCTTCCATCAGCGGCGTCAGCGCCGACTCGGTCGCTTCATACACCAGCACGGCCCGCTCGGCGCGCGGCTGGCGGTTGAACAGATGCGGATAGTGGGTGTCGAGCACCCATTCGATCATCGGCCAGGCCATGACGGGGAAACCCGGCACGAAATAATGCGAGCCCAGCGCGAAGCCGGCGATGCGGTTGTAGGGATTCGGGATCAGTTCGGCCCCTTCGGCAAACTCGGCCATCTTCAGGCGATGCAGGTTTTCGGCCGACTCCAGATCGGCCGCCTGGCCCGATTCGCGTCCCATCTCGAGGATGCGCTGCTGGATGTTGGCCTTGCCTTCGGGATGCAGGCGCAGCGGCCGGCCCAGCGCGTTCGCCGCGGCCAGGCGGGTGTGGTCGTCCGGCGTGGCGCCGATGCCGCCGCAGCAAAACACCATGTCCTCGGTGGCGAAACTGCGCTTCAGCGCGGCAGTGATGCGGGCCGGCTCGTCGCCCAGGTATTCGGCCCAGCCCAGCCGCAGGCCGCGCGCGTCCAGCAATTCTATGACTTTGGAAAAATGCGCATCGACGCGCTTGCCCGACAAGATTTCGTCACCGATGATGATAAGTCCGATGGCCATATGCGCTTTCAATGAGTTGAGCAATCAGGTGGAGATATCAAAGTTCCACGGCTTGCGGCGCTTCGGCAGGGAGCTCGGCGGCGCGCAGCTTGCGCAAGGCATCCAGGCAATAATATTCAAACCACAGGCCGGTAAAGATAAAGATCAGTACGTACAACCAGATCGAGGCCGCCGCCAGGAAGGGGAAAAACACCACCGATAGCGCGCTGCCGCCCAGCCACAGGATGCCCGGCAGGGAACCGGCGGCGCCGGACACCGTGCCGATCGCCAGCAAGGGCCAGCGATGCCGGCGCAAAATGGCGCGCCGCTCGTCCGTGCTGGCGTGCTCGGCCAACGCATCGTAGACCACCACGCGGCAGGTCAACCAACCCCACAGCAGGATTTGCGTCACCAGCGCCAGCGGCGGAAACAGGTAGAGCGGCAAGCTTACGCACCAGGCCAGCACAAACACCAGGAAGGCGGCGCCGGCGGTGCCCAGGCTGCCCAGCAGGCTGCCGCCGCGTTTTTTCTCCAGCTGCGAAAAATGCCGGCCGCCGACATGGCGCACGACGGCCGGCATCGCCGCCAGGCCGATAAAGATCAGCGCCGTCAGTATCATCAGCGGCAGGAACAGGAACATCGAGATCAGCGGCACGACCAGCGTCTTCAGCATGCCCAGCCCGAGGCTGGAGAGCCAGGCGCTGCTGGCACGAAACCAGCCGTGTTCGCTGAACAGCGCCTGCAGCCAGTCGATCAGCGGCTGCAAGCCCCACCACAGCAAGACGGCCCACAGCAGCACCGACAGCAGGAAGGGAATCAGGCTGAGCAGCAGCATCCTGCCATGCAATTGTGACAGCAGCGCCCGGCCGTAGGCGCGCATCACGGCGTTCATCGCGCCGGCTCCAGCATCGTCGGGCAAGTGGAGAATGGCGGGACGGGCTGCTGGCTGCTGGGCATGGGGAAATCGCTGAAAAATTCGGAGCGCTTATTTTACGTTGAAATGGCGGTGGCCACGGCAGCGCGCCCGCGCTGGCGCATGGCGCTTTGCCAGTGCTTGCACTACAATCGCGGACTAAGAGGCCGTTTCAAAATGAGCGTAGCGTCGTTGCAGCTCCTTGCCACGCTCATTTTGAAACGGCCTCTAAGCTGCATACCATGACACATATACGAGGAAAATCATGTCGACCATTACCACCGATTCCGGCCTGCAATACGTAGAAATTACCGTCGGCGAAGGCGCTGAAGCGCAAACCGGCAACAACGTCACCGTGCATTACACGGGCTGGCTGCAAAACGACGACGGCAGCGCCGGCGCCAAATTCGATTCCAGCAAGGACCGCAACGATCCCTTCGAATTCCCGCTCGGCGCCGGCCGTGTGATCCAGGGCTGGGACGAAGGCGTGCAAGGCATGAAGATCGGCGGCGTCCGCAAGCTGATCATCCCGGCCTCGCTCGGTTATGGCGCCCGCGGCGCCGGCGGCGTGATCCCGCCGAACGCCACGCTGATTTTTGAAGTCGAACTGCTGGGCGTGTAATAGCGCACTCGCCTTATCTCGACGCCGGCGGCGCATCCATCCCGTCCGCCGGCCCTTCAACGCGCCCCGCCCCGCTCTTCCCCGCTCTTCACTTATCCTGTCAAACCCCGCGTCACCTGCATGCCTGCTTTTTTTACAACAGCTTGTCTCCCTGATATCCCAAGGGCAACATATTTTGTTATTTT
>DASYLQ010000486.1:0-2813 GCA_036009485.1 Janthinobacterium sp. | reverse complement strand
CGACATGCGGCTGACCCGGCGCACCTTCGGCCACCTGCTGTCCTTGCCGATCGATTACTTCGAGACCACCACCGCCGGCATCATCACGCGCCACATGCAGCAGCTGGAAAAGATCCGCAGCTTCCTGACCGGCCGCCTGTTCATCACCGGCCTCGACATGCTGGCGCTGGTGATCTTCCTGCCCATCCTGTTTTCCTACTCGTTCAAGCTGACCCTGATCGTGCTGCTGTTCGCCGGCCTGATCGCCTGCGTGGTGATGGGCATGGTGCCGACCTTCCAGCGCCGCCTCAACGCGCTGTACGCGGCCGAGGGCCAGCGCCAGGCGATGCTGGTCGAGACCATCCACGGCATGCGCACGGTGAAGGCGCTGGCGATCGAACCGACCCAGCGCCGGGTCTGGGACCAGCGCTCGGCCGAGGCGATCACCATGCACTTCCGGGTCGGCCAGATCTCGATCACCGGCAATGCGATCACCGACTTCCTCGGCAAGATGCTGCCGGTGACCTTGATCGTGATCGGCGCCCAGGACGTGTTCGACCAGACCCTGACGGTGGGCGCGCTGATCGCCTTCCAGATGATTTCCAGCCGCGTGACCCAGCCGCTGATCGCCATCGTCGGCCTGGTCAATGAATACCAGGAAACCGCGCTGTCGGTGCGCATGCTGGGCGAGGTCATGAACCGCGAGCCGGAAGGGCGCGCCGGCGCCGGCGGCTTGCGGCCCCAGCTGGCCGGCGAGATCCGTTTCGACGACGACATGTTCCGCTATCCGGGCGCCAGCAATATGGCGCTGGACCGCGCCAGTTTCACCATTCCCTGCGGCTCGGTGGTCGGCGTGGTCGGCCGCAGCGGTTCCGGCAAGACCACCGTGACCAAACTGATCCAGGGCCTGTATCCCTTGCAGGAAGGCATCATCCGTTTCGACGGCATCGACGCCCGTGAAATCGAGCTGCCGCATCTGCGCCGGCAGATCGGCGTCGTGCTGCAAGAGAATTTCCTGTTCCGCGGCACGATCCGCGAAAACCTCACCGTCACCAAGCCCGACGCTTCCTTCGAGGAAATCGTCGAGGCGGCGCAGGCGGCCGGCGCCGACGAATTCATCGAACGCATGCCGCTCGGCTATGACACTGTGCTGGAAGAAAACGCCTCGAACCTGTCGGGCGGACAAAAACAGCGGCTGTCGATCGCCCGTTCGCTGCTGGCCAAGCCGCGCATCCTGATCCTCGACGAGGCGGCCAGCGCCCTGGATCCGGAAAGCGAGGCGATCTTCATCAACAACCTGTCGAAGATCGCCGTCGGCCGCACCGTGGTGATGATTTCGCACCGCCTGTCGACGCTGGTGAACGCGCATACGATTTTAGTCATGCAGCAAGGCAAACTGGTGGACAGCGGTCCGCACGCCCAATTGCTGGTCACCTCAGACACTTACCGACATCTATGGAATCAACAGACCAGCCACTTGTAAAAGCCAGGCGCCGGCGCAGCCGCGACCAGACCGAGATCGAGTTCCTGCCGGACGCCGACGCCATCGAGCGCAGCCCGCTGCCGCCGTATCTGCGCATCACCACCCAGGTGCTGGCGCTGGCCTTGCTGGCCTTCATCCTGTGGGCCACTTTTTCGCGCGTGGAAAAGGTGGTGACGGCGCACGGCCGCATCATCAACACCGCCTCGAACCTGATCGTGCAGCCGCTGGAAACCTCGATCATCCAAAAGATCCACGTCGACGTCGGCCAGGTGGTGCGCAAGGGCCAGTTGCTGGCGACGCTGGACCCGACCTTCGCCCAGGCCGACGAGGCGCAGCTGCGCTCGCGCCTGCGCAGCATGGATACCCAGATCGCCAGCCTGCGCGCCGAGCTGGACGGCAACGCCGGGGCCGCGGTCCGGGGCGACGCCGACAGCCAGCTGCAGTCGCAACTGGCCAGCGAACGGCGGCAGAATTACCAGGCCCAGGTGACAAAGATGGATGAAAACCTGGTGCGCCTGAAGGCCAGCCTGGAAACCAACCGGCGCGACCAGCAGGTGCTGCAGGGGCGCGTCAAGTCGCTGGCCGAGATCGAGGGCATGCAGCAAAAGCTGGTCGACCAGCAGTACGGCGCCAAGCTGCAATTGCTGCAGGCGCGCGACCGGCGCATGGAAGTCGAGCGCGACTTGATCATGACCCGCAACAAGGAGCAGGAACTGAGCGCCGAACTGGCTTCGGCCCAGGCCGACCGTTCCGCCTTCGGCAAGGGCTGGCGCCAAAAGGCCATGGAAGACTTGCTGTCGGTGACGCGCGACCGCGACGGCATCAACGAACAATTGCAAAAAGCCGACAAGCGCCATGAGCTGGTGTCGCTGGTGGCGCCGGCCGACGCGGTGGTGCTGGACATCGCCAAGCTGTCCGAGGGCTCGGTGGTCAAGGAAGCCGAGCAATTCTTCACCCTGGTGCCGCTGTCCGACGACCTGGAGGCGGAAGTGCAGGTCGACTCGCTCGACATCGGCTTCATCAAGGTGGGCGACCCGGTGCACCTGAAAGTGGACGCCTTCGATTTCCAGGCCCACGGCATGCTGGAAGGGCGGGTCCGCACCATCAGCCAGGACGCCTTCCGCCGCGAAGGGCAAAACGCCCAGGGCGCGGAGGCGTATTACCTGAGCCGCGTATCCTTCGGCAAGGCCAGGCTGAAAAAGATGACGCCGGGCGCGCGCTTGCTGCCGGGCATGACCTTGTCGGGGGAAGTGGTGATCGGCAAGCGTTCGGTGATGTCGTATCTGCTGGGACCGCTGACCAAGGCCATGGACGAATCGATCCGCGAACCTTAAGAGATTAGCCGGCTGGG
>DASYLQ010000485.1:0-9830 GCA_036009485.1 Janthinobacterium sp. | reverse complement strand
GGCCCAGCGGGCGATCGCCTGCGTCTGGTTGTCGCTCAAGCCTTCGGCGTCGAGCACCACGGCCAGCGGGTTACCCTTGAATGGCACGGCGGTAAACACATTGACTTGTTTGACACGGCGCTTGCCTTGCATGGGTAACTCTCTTTGGACGCAGATGGGAACCGGCATTTTGTTGCAGAACTGAACAAACCGGGATAGCGGGCGCTGAACTTTGCCGCCGCTGCGGCGTCTTAATTGGTCTGGTGTGTTCGACTGGGTCACGATCCACGGCTCAATTCCCGGCATGCACGCCCGCCCGCCCCCCGCTGTCGCTGGAGCAATGACAAATCTTCAAAACGTTGAATTGATCGCAAGTAGCCGCGGCCGCGTCAGGATAGCAATTCCCGACCTGTACCGGTCGCCGGCGCGGAAAACCGAGTTCGAAACGCGGCTGGCCCGCTATAAGGGTGTGCTGGCCGTGTACGCCAATCCGCTCACGGCGCGGGTGCTGATCTTGTTCGATCCCGCGCTGCGGCTCGATTTGCTGTTGGCCGGGCTTGGACTCGATGCCGGAAAACCGGGCCGGGTCCAGGCTGCGTCCGCCGGGCGGCAGCCCGATCCGCCGGCCGGGCCCGGCTTGGCCAAGACAAGGCATGCAGTCCAGCCAGTCCCGCCGCCGCACCAGCGGCATCCGCCTTATGCCGCCTGGCATTTGCGCGAGGCCGGCGCGGCGCTGGCTTTCTTCGGCAGTTCGCGCGCATCCGGCCTGTCGCCGGACGAAGCCGCACAGCGCCTGCGCCACGGGCAGAACCTGCTGTCGCGGCACAAGCCGGTATCCTCGCTGGAGATCCTGCTCAACCAGTTCAAGAGCCTGCCGATCGTCTTGCTGGCCGTGTCGGCCGCGGTATCGCTGCTCACCGGCGGCGTGTTGGAGGCGGCCGCCATCGGCGCCGTCCTGGTGCTCAACGGCGGCCTCGGCTTCGTCACCGAGCGGCGCGCCGAATCGACCATCGCCTCGCTGGCGGAACTGATAGACGATATCGTGCCGGTCTTGCGCGGCGGCCAGGTCCGGCAAGTCGACAGCGCGCAGATCGTCGGCGGCGACGTGCTGGCCCTGGCCCCCGGCACGCGCATCGCCGCCGACGCCCGCCTGCTGGAAGCGAACGGCTTGTCGGTCGACGAATCGGCGCTGACCGGCGAAAGCCTGCCGGTGCACAAGGACAGCGCGGCCCTGTCCGGCAACCCGCCTCTCGCCGAACGCCACAATATGGTCTACCGCGGCACCGCCGTGTCGATGGGAAGCGGCCTGGGCCTGGTGGTCGGCACCGGCAACAGGACCGAGGTCGGCACCATCCAGGCCCTGACCGGCATGACCCGGCGGCCGCGCACGCGGATCCAGACCCAGCTCGACCAGCTCGGCAACCAGCTGGTGATACTGAGCGGCGCCGCCTGCCTCGGCGTTTTTGCGCTGGGGCTGCTGCGCGGCTATCCGCGCCTGGCCATGTTCAAGACCGCCATTTCGCTGGCCATCGCCGCCGTGCCGGAAGGCTTGCCTACCGTCGCCACGACATCGCTGGCGCGCGGCATCGGCCGCATGCGCGAGCACAATGTGCTGATACGCCGCCTGCATGCGGTTGAAACCATCGGCACGATCCAGACCATCTGCCTCGACAAGACCGGCACGCTGACGATGAACCGCATGTCGGCGGTGGAGGTGCGCACGGCGCTGCGCGCGACGGCGGCCGATGCGGCGGATGCGGATGCGGCGCTTGCGGGCGGCGCCGGCGCCGAATTGCAGCGGCTGCTGCAAATTTGCGTGCTGTGCAGCGAGGCCGGAGTGGACGGCGGCCAGGGCGACTCGCCTGGAAATGGCTCGGCGACCGAAAACGCCTTGCTGGAACTGGCGGCCAGATACGGCGTGCAGGCGGCGGCCATGCGCCAGCGCTTTACGCTGCTGGGCATGGAGTTGCGCGCCGAAGGCCGCAACACCATGCGCACCGTGCATGCGATGCCGGATTCGCCCTTGTGCCTGAACGCCGTCAAGGGCAGTCCGGAGCAGGTGCTGGCCCTGTGCAGCCATTACCTGGCGGACGGGCGCGCGCTGGAACTGGATGAAGAGGCCAGGGATCATATTCTCCGGCAAAATGTCGACATGGCGGAAAAACAGTTGCGCGTGCTTGGCTTTGCGTATGCCGAAACGCTGCCGCCGGCCGCGGTGGCGGCAAGCGCCGTACCGGCATTGACCTGGACCGGCCTGGTCGGACTGGCCGATCCCCTGCGTCCCGGCATGGCGGACTTGATCGCCAGCTTCCACCGGGCCGGCATCCGCACCGTGATGCTGACCGGCGACCAGGCCGCCACCGCCCACGGCATCGGCAAGGCGCTGGACCTGGGCGATGGCGAGCCCTTGCACATCATCGAAAACATCGAGACCATCGCCCCGCGCGACCTGTCTGAGCTGGCGCGCAAGGCCCATGTCTTTTCGCGCGTCAGTCCGGCGCACAAGCTGCAAATCGTGCGCGCCCTGCAAGAAGGCGGCCGCATCATCGCCATGACCGGCGACGGCATCAACGATGGGCCGGCCTTGCGCGCGGCGGACATCGGCATCGCCATGGGCGGCGGCACCGACCTGGCGCTGTCCGTCGCCGACGTCGCCCTCAAGGACGACCAGTTGGCGGCCTTGCTGGAAGCGGTGCGCCAGGGCCGCGCCATTTCCAACAACATCCGCAAGTCGCTGCATTTCCTGCTGTCGTCCAACCTGAGTGAAATCCTGGTCGTGTTCGGTTCCATCGCCGCCGGCGCCGGCCAACCGCTGACGCCGCTCCAATTACTGTGGCTGAACCTGTTAAGCGATTTGCTGCCGGCCACCGCGCTGGCGGCGGAGCCGGCGGACGAAGGCTTGATGTCGCTGCCGCCGCGCGATCCGCAGCGGCCTCTCGTGGAAAGGGAGGAATTGTGGCGTTATGCGCGCGAAGGCGGCCGGCTGGCCGGCGGTACGCTCGGCGTTTATCTGTACGGTTTGCTGCGCCATGGCGGCATCGCTGCCGGCGCTGCGCATTCCAGCCCGGGACAGGCAAACGGCCACCGACGCGCCGGCACGCTGGCCTTCAATTCGCTGGTGCTGGGCCAGTTGCTGCACGCGCTATCTTGCCGCTCGGACCAGCATCGGGCCCTGTTCGACCCGCGCGCCCGCCCGAACCGCCAATTGGCGCTGGCAATCGGCGCCTCCGCCGGCTTGCAATTGCTGGCCAACCTGCTGCCCGGCCTGCGCCGCCTGCTGGGCATCGCCCCGCTGGGGCCGGCCGACATCGCGGTGACGCTGGCCGGCGCGCTAGTCCCCTTGATCCTGAATGAACGGGCTAAAAAAGCTTATGCGGCCCCGCAACACTGAGCCGCGTAGTAAAGCGGCCGGCTACAGGCTCGGCGATCCACCCGGCGGCCGCCCCGGCGCCTGGCGCTGCGCCTGCGCCGCTGCGGCCTGGCTGGACAAATCGTCCAAGCCCTGGTCATCGTCATGCACCGATGCATGGGGAGCGTCAGGCTGGTGCGCCGGCCTCGGACGTCCGACCGCGGCGCCGGCGATCTGGCGCACGCCGCCAACCATATCCGTCAGCAGGTCGGCCACCGCGTGCACGGTATCGCCGCCGACCTCGCGCACGCCATGCACGATATCCTTCGCCAGGTGGGCGACGCCGCCAACCAGTTCGCTGCCGACGTTTTCCGTCGTGTTGATCGCTCCGCGCAGCACGTCACCCGTCATCGTGACGGCGCCGCCGCCGGCCGCGCCGGCCGAACGCAGCGTGTCCGCCACGCCGCCAGCGCCCTGGTCCGCGCCGCTCTCCACCCGGGCCCGCTCCCTGCCACCCGGATCGGATGCGCCATCCCTGCGTCCGGCTTCATTCGCCGGAGTATTCTCGTTTCTCAAGTCTGCCATTTCATTCTCCTTTCAATCACGGCAGTCAGCGACGGAAATAACAACACCGGCAACACCGCCGCGAACGCCATCAAAAAACCCTCTTGACACTTCAGCCTCACGCTTCCGCTTTACACTTCCCTTATCCACTGGCGCTTTCACTTCGCCCGGAGCCGCCGTCGTCGCGGACCGCGCCGGCGGACATTCCTGTTTGCTGGAAGGTACTGCTTGCATACCAAAATGCGGTTGCCGCGGGCACCATCACTTGCCCGCGAAAACTTTGCAGCAATCCCAGCGCCGCAAACGCCGCGCCGGCCATGAAGGAGGGATTGAGTTCGCGGCCCGTCACCAGGCTGACCGGCTGGACATAATGGGCCGGCAACAGGTAATCGGCCGCATGCGTCGCCCTGGCCTCCATGTCGAACAGATTTTCGGCGCCGGCGCCGCGCATGACATCGTCCAGCGCGCCGGAGAATTCCAGCGCGATGCTGCCGGCAAGAACATTCGCCCTGACCCGGGTAACCGCGTCGAGCGCGGAAAACCGTTCGGACAGGCTACTGAAATAGGCGCTGTCGCCGCGCCGTTCCGGGATGGAAAAGCGCACCCGGCCCGGCATGCGGTGGGACACCACAGCCCGGTCGTTCATATCGCCACGCCCGCGTCGGCGCCGGCCACAGGCGCGGCCTGGTCATGGCCATTGCCGTGCGCATTGTGGCGCAAGCCGGCGTCGGCGCCGCCTGGCGAGACCCCTGCCCCGGCATCCGCCTCAGGCCGGGGAGCCCTGGCGGCGGCATGGCGCCCGGCATCTTCGGCGCGGATTTCAGCCATCATGTCTTCCATCGCTTCGCCGGCGACGGCCACCGCTTCGCGGCTCTTTTCATAAAACAGCATGCCGCCCTTGATGAGCGACTTGGCCAGCGGACGGCCGACGGTCGACACCACCGGAATCAGCACGGGCGCCAGTACCGTGGCGACGACCGCCATGCCCAAGCCTACGACAATATTACTTTTTAAAATATCCATCGATAGCTCCTTGATCGGCTCCTTGATCGGCTCCTTTAAGGCGAACAGGCGTTCGCATTCAGGTTCGACTGCGGGAAACCGCCTATGTTCCGCTCGCGATGTAAAAACTACAAGAACAGGCTGATCACATGCAGCAGCAGGCCGACCAGGCCGCCGACCAGCGTGCCGTTGATGCGGATGTATTGCAGGTCCTTCCCGACCTGCAGTTCGAGCTTGCGCGAGACGGTCTCGGCATCCCATTTGCGGATCGCCCGCGTGACCACGGCGGCGATGACGTCGCGCCGCCCGACCACGGTATCGGCCACGACTTGCCGCAGCCAGTGGTTCAGCTTGTCGCGGACGGGCGCATCCTGGGCCAGCGCCTGGCTGAACACGCGCAGCGCCTCTTCCAGCCGCGCGGCCAGGCGGGAATCGGGCGCGGTGGCGTCGGCCAGCAGGCGCTGGCGGACATCGGCCCAGACTTGGCCGACATACTCGCGGAACAGCGGGTGGCCCAGGCTTTTGCCGATCAGGGCTTGCAGCTTTTCCTCGTATTCGGGCGAGTTGGCCAGCTTGGCGATCAACTCTTCGGTGGCGGCCTGGAAGCGGTCGCGCCATTCGCTGTCCTCGCCCTGGATCTCGGCCAGGATGCCTTGCACGCCATCCATCAGGCGCTCGAAAAATTTCTCGTCGACAACCTTGGGAATCCAGCGCGGGCTGTTTTCATGCACCTTCTGGCGGATATAGGGCCGGTTTTCTTCCAGCGCCCGGGCGACGATGCCGAGTATGCGTTCCAGCAGCAAATGATGCTGGCGCCCGGCCACCAGCACCGACAGCACCTGGGCCAGCAGCGGCGCGAAGCGGACATCCTTGAGCGAGGCCGCCATGGCCTTGCGCACGAACTGGCCGGCATCCTCGTCGTCGATCAGGCGCAGCAGCGCCGGCACCGAGCCGACCACCTGCTGCGCCACGGCGCGCGCGTTCCGGCGCCGCCCCAGCCAGTTGGCCACGGTGCCGGCGAAATCGACCGTCGCCAGTTCCTCGCGCAGCACCTCGTACGTCATGAAATTATGTTCGAGGAAGGCGCCGACGCTTTCGCCGATGCGGTCCTTATTGTTCGGGATGATGGCGGTGTGCGGGATCGGCAAGCCGAAGGGCCGGCGGAACAGCGCCGTGACCGCGAACCAGTCGGCCAGCGCGCCGACCAGGGCCGCTTCGGCGAAGGCGGCGGCGAAAGCCAGCAAGGGGAAGTGCGGCTGCAGCAGGCGGGCGCCGAGGAACAGCAGGGCCATCAACGCCACCAGGCCGGTGGCGATGGAACGCATGCGCTTCAGTTGCCGGAGTTGTTCGATTTCCTGGGGCGAGGCTGGAGTGGTCTGCATGGTTTACCCGCAAACCCACATCTTAATGGGTTTGTCCCCCTTCGATGCGCACGTCTTGTTGCACGCTCAACGCCACCTCGACCGCGATGCGCAAGCCCTGGACCATGTCGGCCAGCGCCATGCTGGGCGCGCCCGGATGGGCCGCGGCCTGCTGCGGCAGATAGGGAATGTGGATGAAACCGGCCCTGATTTCCCGTCCGGCCGGCTGCGCCGCGGCCTGCTGCATCAAGCCGTAAAACACATGGTTGCAGACGAAGGTGCCGGCGCTCTGCGACACCGAGGCCGGCAAGCCGGATTCGCGCAGGCGCTGCACGATGGCCTTGATCGGCAAGGTGGAAAAATAGGCGGCCGGGCCGTGCGCCGCGATGGCCTGGTCGATCGGCTGCCGCTGCGCATTGTCGGGAATGCGCGCGTCGTCGACATTGATCGCCACGCGCTCCACGCTCAATTCGCTGCGTCCGCCGGCCTGGCCGACGGCGATGACCAGGGCCGGCTTCAGCGCGGCGACGGCGTCGGCCAGTTCCGCGTTGGCGCGGCCGAATACGCAGGGCAGTTGGCGCGCGGCGACCGTGAAACCGGCACCGGACCAGCCGTCCAGCGCGCGCACCGCTTCCCACGCCGGGTTGACGCTGTCCTGGTTGAACGGCTCGAAGCCGGTTAACAAAACGGTTTTCAAAACTGTTTTCATCGTTGTTCCATCCATTTTTTCGCGTCCCGCTTCTTCGCGTTCACCTATCGGTACATCAAAAAATATAAAAGGCCGATATTCACGGCCAGCAGCGGCAAGGCGGTGGGGATCTGCGCCTTGATCACGCTGTTCTTGTCCGGCAAGTCCAGCAGGGCCACCGGGACGATGTTGAAAATGGTCGCCATCGGCGTCATCAAGGTGCCGCAATAACCGCTGAACATGCCGATCGCCGCCATCAGCGCCGGATTCGCGTGATAGACGCCGACCAGCACCGGAATGCCGACGCCGCCCGTCATGACCGGAAAGGCGGCGAAGCCGTTGCCCATGATGACGGTGAACAGCGCCATGCCGATGCAATACACGGCCACCGCCGCCAGGCGCGTATCCATATTGATGTAGGCCGTCGCGACATGCGCCACCGCCTTGCCGACGCCGGCGTCGAGGAACATCAGGCCCAGCACCGCCAGCATGTGCGGCAGCACCACCGCCACGCCCATGGCATCGATCAGGCGGCGCGCCTCGCGCATGCCCTGCAGCGGCGTCGAGCGGGTCAGCAGGCAGGCCAGCGACAGCGCCAGCACGCTGCCCAGGCCGAGGCTGACCAGGGTCAGGTTTTTCGGGTCGAGCAGGAACAGCCCATCGAACTTGACGTCTTTCAGCAAGGTCGAACCGATCATCGTCGCGACGGGAATCGCCAGCGCCGGGATGAACAGGCGGTGGCCGAGGCGCGCGGCGCTGCCCTTGCGCTGCTCGGCGGACAAGGCGGCGTGGCGGCCCGAACCGACCCCGCCGAAGCCGGCGAGCAGGGCCATCACCAGCATCAGCAGGCCGGCGCCGACGGCCGGAAGGCGTTCGCCGGCCAGGTAGACGACGGCATACAGCGCCCAGAACAAGGCGGTCGAATAGCGTTTCGGATTGTCCCTGTCGCGCAGCGACATCAGGGCCACCAGCGCCAGGATCAGGCCCAGCAAGATATAGAAATAGTCGAGCGCGACGATCATGCCGCACGCTCGCCGGCCGCCGGCCTGGCGCGGGCCGCCAGCTTGCCGGCCAGTTCCCTTTCGATATGCCGGTCCAGCCGGCGCAGGCGCCAGGCATGGATGACGAAGGCCGAGACCGCCGTCGGGAGGCCCCACAGCGCCATGCGCACCGGATCGACTTCGACGCCCTCGCCGCGCAGGATGGTTTGCATCAGCACGATGGCGCCGAAAGCGACGAAGACATCCTCGCCGAAAAACAGGCCGACGTTATCGGTCGCCGCCGCCATCGCGCGGATGCGGAAGCGCAGCGGGTCGCCGATGGGGCCGTAGCGGGTTTCGGTGACGCCCTCGGCCATCGGCGCGATCAGCGGCCGCACCATGGGCGCCTGGCCGCCCAGCGTGGTCAGGCCGAACGCCGCCGACAATTCGCGCACCGCCAGGTAGACGATCAGCAGGCGCCCGGCGGTGGCGGACTGGATGCGGGCGATAGCCGCTTGCGCATGCTCCTTCAGGCCGAAGCGTTCCAGCAAGCCGATGGCGGCCAGCGGCAGCAGGAAAATCAGCGGCAGGTTGCGCGTCTTGATGAAGGCCGCGCCCAAGGTGGACAGGACGGCCATGGCCGGCATGGCGGCGGCCGCCCCGGTGACGCCGCAGGCCGCGATCACCACCAGCACCGGATTGGCGCGCAACACAAAACCGGCGATAACGACCAGCACGCCGAGCAGCGGCCACAGATTGACGGCGGTATGCATGTAGGGAAGTCTCCTGAACGGAAAAAAATTCAGCAGCCATTCTATACGGATAATTTCAAGCTGAGCATTTCAAGCTGATCACCCCCACCATCACCCACTGCTGTTCCACCTTGACGGCGCGCCAGTCGAGCACCGCCGCGAGGTCGGCGCCGTCCTTGCCGCGCAGGCGCACCGTTTGCGTATGTCCCGGGCCGCCGGCGATCAGGGCGTCGAAGATGCCGGCCAGTTGCGCGCCGTCGCCGATGCCCAGTTGGGCCAGTTCGAGCGCCAGCAATTCTTCGCGGCCGTAGCCGGACATGGCGCAGGCGGCCTGGTTCATGTCGGTCAGGCGCAAAGTGACCGGGTCGGCCAGCAGCACGCCGTGGTCGATCACGTCGAGCGCGCGGCGCAAGCGCAGGTGCTCGCGGTCCGGGCGCATCCGCTCGGTGACGTCCATGCCGATGCCGCGATAGCCGGTGAAGCGGCTGCCGCTGTCGAACATCGGTTCGCCGCTTACTTGCAGGTATTGCTTGCGGCCGTCGGCGTGGGTGCGGCTGTAGATGAAATCCAGGAAGGGACGGCGGCTGGCGATGTTCGCCGTCAGCAGCGCGCGCTCGTCGGCGTCCCAGCCTTGGGCGGCGCCGGCTTGCGCGCCGTCGCCGCCCAGGCCGAGCATTTCCAGCACCGGACCGCAATGCCGCGTCAGCACGCCGTCCGCATCCTGCTCCCAGTACCAGTCCGACGACAGCTCGGTGAAGCGCTGGAAGCGCGCCTCGCTCTCGCGCAGGGCGGCGGTGCGGTCCAGCACGGTGCGCTCCAGCATCTGGTTGTAGTTGTTCAGCTTGCGGTACAGCAGGCGCACTTCCAGCATGTTGTGGATGCGCGTCTGCACTTCGACCAGGTCGAAAGGCTTGCCGACGAAATCCTTGGCGCCGGCCTGCAGCGCGCGCAGCTTGTGGCCCGGCTGCGCCGTGACGACCAGCACCGGCAGGTAGCCTTCGCTCTCGATTTCCTTCAATCCCTCCATCACCTCGAAGCCGTCCATGCCGGGCATCTGCAGGTCGAGCAGGATCAGGTCATAGTCGTGCTCCCGGTGCAGCGGCCCCACCGCGCGCGGGTCCATCGTCGTCGTGATGCGCAGGTAGCCGGCATTGG
>DASYLQ010000484.1:0-3772 GCA_036009485.1 Janthinobacterium sp. | reverse complement strand
GCCGAGGCGCGCCGCGCGATCGCTTCGTCCAGTCGGGCCGAGACCTTGATCAGCTCCATGATCGCGATGCGGCCCTTGTAGCCCTGGTGCCCGCAACGGTCGCAGCCGGCCGCGCGGCAGATGGTGGCGGGCGGATCGCCGTCGGCCAGGCCCAGCAGGCGGCGTTCGAGGTCGCCGGCGAGGTAGCTCGCGCGGCAATGCACGCACAGCTTGCGCACAAGCCGCTGGGCGATGATGCCGATGATGTTGCCGGCCATGATGTCGGGCAGGATGCCGATGTCGAGCAGGCGCGACACCGCGCCGATCGCCGAATTAGTGTGCAGCGTCGAATACACCTGGTGGCCGGTCATGGCGGCCGTGAAGGCCATCTCGGCGGTCTCGCGGTCGCGGATCTCGCCGACCAGGATGACGTCCGGGTCTTGCCGCATCATCGAACGGATGCCGTCCGCAAAGCCCATCTTGGCCGATTCGTTGACCGAGGTCTGGCGGATCATCTGCATCGGGTATTCGACCGGGTCTTCCATCGTCATGATGTTGACGCTCTCGGTATTGACGTGGTTCAGGATCGAATACAGCGTCGTCGTCTTGCCGCTGCCGGTAGGCCCGGTGACCAGGATCATGCCGTCGGGACGGGCGATCATCAGCTTGAGCAGGTTCAGCTCTTCCTCGGCCAGGCCGAGGCCGTCGAGCGGGACGATGCCTTTTTGCCGGTCCAGCACGCGCAGCACGAAGTTTTCGCCGTGGGTGGTGGGCTGGGCCGAGGCGCGGAAGTCGATTTGCCGGCCCGAAAACTTGATCGAGATGCGGCCGTCCTGCGGCGCGCGCGTCTCGGCGATGTTCATATTGCTCATCACCTTCAGGCGCACCGCCATCGCCGGCCAGTAGGATTTGTGCAGGCTGCGGATTTGCCGCAAGATGCCGTCGATGCGGTAGCGGATGCGCAGGAAGGATTGCTCCGGCTCGAAGTGGATGTCGGAAGCGCTGTTTTGCACCGCGTCGGCCAGCAGCGCGTCGATCAGGCGCACCATCGGCTGGCTGTACTCTTCCGAGGTCGAGGCCAGGCTGCTGGCCGTCACTTCGCCGGTCTCGATCTCCAGCAGGATGCCGTCGATCGACAGCTCGAAACCGTAGTACTGGTCGATGGCGCGCGCAATGTCGGACTCGTTCACCAGCATGGGCTGGATCGTGATGCCCTTCACCAGCATGGCGCTGATCTGGTCCAGCGCGACGATGTTGCTGGTGTCCGACATCGCCAGGATCAGGTTGTCGCAATGGCGCTCGTAGACGATGGGGAAGACGCGGTAGCGCTTCGCCACCTCTTTCGGGATCAGCTTCAGGGCGATGGCGTCGACCACCAGCTTGCTCAGGTCGGCGCTTTGGGTGTTCAGGTTTTCGCTGAGCGCTTCGCGCACCGTGGCCTCGGTGACGAAGCCGAGCGTGATCAGCAGCTTGCCGAGCGGCTCGCCGCTGCGCTTTTGCTCGATCAGGGCGATGCGCAACTGGTCTTCGCTGATCACGCCTTTGTGGATCAGCAGTTTGCCCAGCGGGAGTTTGGCTTGTTCGGACATCGTCGCGTCAGGGTTTCGGCTGGGCCGGCGCCGGCGCCACTGTCGCTGCCGTCAATTCATGCAGGCGGCGGCGCGCGGCGGCATGCTCGAAGGTGCCGGGATTGTTGCTTGCCAGGGCCAGCGCGCGCTGGTAATAGACTATCGCCAGCTTGGGCTGGTTCAGGCGGTCCAGGCCGACGGCGACGTTGAAGGCGTAATCGGCGTTGGCCGGATTGCTGCTCCAGGCGCGGAAATAGCTTTGCTGCGCTTCCGGCCAGCGGCCTTGCTGGGCGTACAGATTACCCAGCGTAAACAACACCGGAGCGGCTTCCGGATTGCGCTGCAAGATGGCTTTCAGGCGCATTGCGCTTTGTTCCGGATCGCCATGGCGCAGGCCGATCAAGCCGCTGACGGCCTCGCTGTCGTTGGGATCCAGTTCCAGCAGGCGCAGGTAATGCGATGCCGCCTGGCCGGGCTGGTTTTCGCGCAGCGCCACCGCGGCCAGGCCGAGCAGGGCGTCGCGGTTGTTCGGGTCTTGCCGCTGCACCGCCTGGTAATGCTGGCGTGCGGCGCCGAGGTCGCCGCTGTTGAAGGCGGCGTAGGCATCTTGCAGCGAAGGGTTGATTTGCGGCGGCCGGTCGGTGCGCAGCACCCGGATGTCGCCGTTCCCGGCCGCGGTCACGGCTGGCCGGAGGTCAACCGCGGCGGCCGGCGCCGGCTGGGCGCCCGGACGGACGATGGCGACGGGCTCGGGCGGCGCCTGCATCGGCTGGAAGTGCGCCGGCTCCGCGCTCTGCGCCTGTGGCGTCTGGCTCTGTGGCGGCTGCGGCTGGAACTGAGGCGGTGTGCCGGCCGGCGCTGCATCGATGGCGTTGGCTGCCGGGGCCGTCGCAGCAGCAGCGTCCGCCGGCGGGGCGACGACGATCAGGCCGGCATTGCCGGCGGGCGTCATGTTTTGCGGCGGCATGGGCACCATCGGCAACTGGCTGCCGGCGCCGGGGCCGTTGACCGCCTGCCAATATATATAGGCGAACACGGACAGGATCAGCAGGGCGATCGCGCCGAGTATGCCGAGGCGGATGGTGCTGGCGTCGGGTGCGCCGCGCCGCGCCGCAGCTGGCCTGGCCTTGGCGGGCGGCGCGGCGCGCGCCTGGCGCGGCCGTTTCGTTTCGGCCTGGGAGCCGGACTGCGCCGGCTGGCTGGCTGCCGTTGCGGCGACGCCGGCCGGCTCGGCGGCAAAGTCCAGCGGCCTGGTCTCAAGCGGCTGCGTATTCAGCGTAGGCGGAGCGGCAGACGCGGGGGCGGCAGCGGGGGCCGCTTGCGCTGTCTCTTCCGCCAGCGGCGACAGGCTCAGCGAGGGATTGTCGTATTGTTCCAGGCTCGGTTCGGGCCCGGTGCGCAGCGCCGGGGCGGGCGCAGCCGGTTCTTGCGGCGCCAGCGACAGGACGGCGTCGAATTCTTGCGACGGTTTGGCCGGCTCTTCTTCGTGGAGATGGTTTTGTTTGGCGCGCTCGGCTTTCTTGAGCGCCTGCATTAACAAGCTCATGATCCATTGGCCTTCTCGGTAGAGGACGGCAATAGCGGCACGGTTTTGGTTTCAAAATACGGGTCGGAATTGATCGGCGCCTGGTTCGGCAGCAGGTAGCGGTAATCCTTGTAATCGCCGTTGACGCTGGCGTCCCTGACCACCACCGGGCGCATGAAAATCACCAGCTCGGACTTGGTGCTCGATTCGTTACGGTAGGTGAACAGGTTGCCGACCACCGGCAAGCTGCTCAGGCCCGGCACGCCATCCTTGCTGTTGTCGACGGAATCCTGCATCAGCCCGCCCATGACGGCGATCTGGCCGCTGTTGACCTTCATGATCGATTCCAGTTCGCGCGCCTGGATCACCGGCACCCTGCTGACCACATTGCCGGCGGCCAGGGCCGGGTTGGGGTCGTTGACGTAATCGACGATGCGGGTGATGGTCGGGCGCACGTTCAGGGTCACTTCATCGGCGTCGGAAATCTGCGGCGTGACGCTCATGACGAAGCCGACCGGCACGGTTTCCAGCTGCGATTCATACACCGCCGGCGTGGCGATGTTGCCGTTGATGCCGAGCACGGCCGGCGTCACCTTGATGGTGAAAAAGACATTGTTGTCGACCACCTTGAGCAGCGCGGTCTGGTTGTTCAGCACGCTGATTTTCGGGCTGGACAAGACCTTCACCTTGCCGAAGGATT
>DASYLQ010000483.1:0-6712 GCA_036009485.1 Janthinobacterium sp. | reverse complement strand
CATTTCCCTTCGCCTTCGGCAACGATCACCTGGGTCACCACATTGTCGAGGAAGGTGCGATCGTGGCTGACCAGGAAAACGGTACCGTCATACTCTTCCAGCAACTCTTCCAACAATTCCAGGGTATCGATATCGAGATCGTTGGTCGGCTCGTCCAGCACCAGCACGTTGGCCGGCTTGGCGAACAGGCGCGCCAGCAACAAGCGGTTGCGCTCGCCGCCGGACAGCGACTTCACCGGCGAACGGGCGCGTTCAGGGGCGAACAGGAAATCGTTCAGGTAAGTCATCACGTGCTTGCGCTGGCCATTGATCTCGACCCAGTCGCTGCCCGGCGCGATGGTTTCCATCAAGTTGGCCTCTTCATTCAGTTGCGCCCGCATCTGGTCGAAATATGCCACCTGCAGCTTGGTGCCGAGGCGGATGGTGCCGGTGTCGGACTCCTCCTGGCCGAGGATCATTTTCAGCAAGGTGGTCTTGCCGGCGCCGTTCGGGCCGATCAAGCCTACCTTGTCGCCGCGCAGGATGGTCGCGGTAAAGTCGCTGACGATGACTTTCTCGCCATACACCTTTGAAATGTTTTCCATTTCCGCCACGATCTTGCCGGAACGCTCACCCGACGACACGTCGAGCTTGACCTGGCCCTGCTGCTCGCGCCGGGCCGAGCGCGTCAGGCGCAGGGCTTCCAGACGGCGCACGCGGCCCTCGTCGCGCACCCGGCGCGCCTTGACACCCTTGCGTATCCACACCTCTTCCTGGGCGAGGAACTTGTCGAACTTGGCGTTCTCCACTTCCTCGATCTCCAATTGCTCGCTCTTGCGCACTTGGTAGGCGCTGAAATTACCCGGATACGACAGCAAGCGGCCGCGGTCGAGTTCGATGATGCGGGTCGCCACGTTGTCGAGGAAGCTGCGGTCATGGGTAATGAACAGCACGCTGCCCTTGAAATCGCGCAGCAAGCCTTCCAGCCACAGGATCGAGGTGAAATCCAGATGGTTGGTCGGCTCATCGAGCAACAGCACGTCCGGTGCCGACACCAAGGCCACGGCCAGCGCAACGCGCTTTTGCATCCCGCCCGACAGGGTTCCCATCAGCGAAGCGCCGTTCAGATTCAGACGGCCCAGCGTGGTTTCCACCTTGTTGGGCAGGCTCCAGGCATCGGCGGCGTCCAATTTGACCTGGATATCATGCATCCTTTCCATCAATTCTTCATCGTTACCCTGGCCAAACTGCCCGGTCAGGGCATCATATTCGGCCAGCAAGCCCTGCATCTCGCCCATGCCGGCGGCGACCGCATCGAACACCGACATGGCCGGATCAAATTGCGGTTCCTGCTCGACATAGGCGATCTTCAAGCCCTGCTGCATGACCAACAAACCGTCGTCCAGCTTGAACTTGCCGGAGATAACCTTCAGCAGGGAGGATTTGCCGGTGCCGTTACGGCCGATCAAGCCGACGCGTTCCATGGTTTCCAGAGAAAATTCCGCGTGATCGAGCAGCGCGACGTGACCGAACGCGAGTTGCGCCGATGAGAGAGAGATGACAGCCATAGTGAGTGAGGTGCTCGCCTGCGCATCGTCGAAGGACGAGCGGCGGCGATGAAATGAATGAAGCACGCATTGTACCGATAGACCTGCATGAAATACCATTTCTTGGCGCAGTGCGGCTATAATTGCGCTCGATTCGCCGCATCGTGGCAGCGTGACGCCATGAATACGTCGATCGGGGACGCCGGCGGCGTCCCGCTTGCGCAGCGGCCGACCGGCCGCTACAGCGTCCTCCCCGTAGCACAATGGATAGTGCACATGCCTCCTAAGCGTGGGATACTGGTTCGATTCCAGTCGGGGGGACCACCGTTTTTCCCATGAACAATGCAAAAAGCCCGCAGCCATCAGGTCTGCGGGCTTTTTGTTAGCTGGATATCGATCTGTTGCGCCAGAATCGAGCCGGCTTAGCGATGCTCGCGCCAGCCGCCGCGGTCGAAATGCCAGCCGTCACGGTCCTGGCGCCATTCCGGATGCACATACACCTTGCCTCGATGGACGCGTTCCCAGTGGCCCTTAGCCCAGACATGCTTTCTGCCATTCCAATCCCAGTATCCGGGCGCCCATTCGTAGCCGTGGCGCGGCGCAGGCACCACTTCGTGCCGCGGCGGCGGCGGCGCGTCATGGATGATCACGCCGGCTTGCGCGGCGGCCTGCTGGGCCGGAAGATAGGCGGCGCACGCCAGGACGATCGCTGTAACGGTGGACAAGATTCGTTTCATGTCAGTCTCCTTAAAAGTTGTGACCGACTTCACTTTAGCTAAATGTGGCGCAGGGCAACAATAACAAATGCATATGCTTACAAGATATGCATTCGGCATCCACGCTTCTGTGCGTCAGCGTACGGTGCAGCACGCCAAACGGCGCCATGTCCAGCGCCGGCAGCGGCGGCTGGAAGCTAAACCGGCACCACGGCGGTCACCTCGATCTCGACGCGGGCTTGTTCCTCCACCAGGGCCGCCACCTGGACCGCGCTCATCGCCGGGAAATGCAAGCCGATGATTTCGCGGTAGACGCGGCCGACTTCCTTGTAGGCGGCGACATATTCGTCCTTGTCGACCACATACCAGGTCATGCGCACGATGTGTTCCGGGCCGGCCTCCGCCTCGGCCAGTATGGCGACGATGTTCAGCAGGGCCTGGCGCACCTGCCCGGCGAAATCGGCGGCGTGGAAGACGCCCTGGCCGTCCCAGCCTATGGTGCCGCTGACGCAGACCAGGCGTCCGCTCGCGGAAACGCCGTTCGAATAGCCTCGCGGCCGGACCCAGCCGGGTGGTTGCAAAAATTTCATGGATGACTTTCTTTTGTTGTGGCGCTCTTAAAGATAAGCGCTGTGAGGCGATCCAGGCGCTCTTATGTCCTTGCGTTCTCCGGCATGTCGCGCAGCAGCTCGCGCGCGATGATCAATTGCTGCACTTCGGTCGCGCCTTCATAGATGCGCAGCGCGCGGATTTCGCGGTACAGGCGCTCGACCGGATGCCCGCTGACCACGCCCATGCCGCCGAACATCTGCAGCGCCGCGTCGATCACCTGCTGCGCCGTTTCGGTCGCCGTCATCTTCGCCATCGCCGCCTCCTTCGTCACCTTGCCGCCCTGGTCGCGCCGCCACGCCGCGCGGTAGGTGAGCAGCGCGGCGGCGTCGATGCCGGTCGCCATCTGCGCCAGCCTGGCTTGCGTCAACTGGAAATCGGCCAGCGTCTGGCCGAACATCTTGCGCGACGCGGCATGCCGCAGCGCCTCGTCGAAGGCGCGCCGCGCAAAGCCCAGCGCCGCCGCCGCGACCGAAGTGCGGAACACGTCCAGGGTCGCCATCGCCACCTTGAAGCCCTGCCCCGCCTCGCCCAGGCGCTTCGCGGCCGGCACGCGGCAGCCGTCGAAACGCAGGCGCGCCAGCGGATGCGGGGCCATGACGGCGATGCGCTCGGCGATGGCCAGGCCCGGCGTATCGGCGTCGACGATGAAGGCGCTGATGCCGCGCGCGCCGGGCGCCTCGCCGGTGCGGGCGAAGACCACGTAAAAATCGGCGATGCCGCCGTTCGAGACCCAGGTCTTGTCGCCGTCGAGGATGTAGTCGTCGCCGTCGCGCCGCGCCGCGCAGGCCAGCGCCGCGACGTCGGAACCGGCCTGCGGCTCCGACAGCGCGAAGGCGGCGATGGCCTGGCCGCCGGCCACTCTCGGCAGGTATGCCGCCTTGTGGGCAGGGCTGCCGAACAGGCTGATGGCGCCCGAGCCCAGGCCCTGCATCGCAAAGGCGAAATCGGCCAGGCCGGCATGGCGCGCCAGCGTTTCGCGGATCAGGCAGACGGCGCGCGTGTCGATCGCCGCGGCGCCCTCGCCGCCGTTGCCGCTCGCGCCGACCGCATGGCGCAGCCAGCCGGCCTGCCCGAGCTGTCCCACCAGCCGGCGGCAGGCGGCGTCGACGTCGGTATCATCGTCGTGTTCGTGGCCGAGATGCCGCGCGGCCCAGGCTTCCAGCGCCTGCTCCAGGGCGGCATGGCGCGGCTCGAAGAAAGGCCATTCCAGATAGCTTTTATCGGCCATGCTCAATCGCCCTCGAATTGCGGCTTTTCCTTCGCCGCGAAGGCGTGGTAAGCGCGATGGAAATCGTTGGTCGCCATGCAGATCGCCTGCGCCTGCGCCTCTGCCTCGATGGCTTCGGCGACGCCCATGTTCCACTCCTGCTGCAGCATGGTCTTCGTCATGCCGTGCGCGAAAGTCGGGCCGGCGGCCAGGCCCGCCGCGAAACCGTGCGCCGCCGCCGCCAGCGCCTCCGGTTCGTGCAGGCTGTTGAAAAAACCCCAGCGCTCCGCCTCCGTTCCAGACATCGAGCGGCCGCTGTACAGCAGCTCGGCGGCGCGGCCCTGGCCGATCACGCGCGGCAGCAGCGCGCAGGCGCCCATGTCGCAGCCGGCCAGGCCGACGCGCGTGAACAGGAAGGCGGTCTTGCTGCGCGCCGTGCCGTAGCGGACGTCGGCGGCCAGCGCCAGCATCGCGCCGGCGCCGGCGCAGACGCCGTCGACCGCCGCCACGATCGGCTGCGGACAGTCGCGCATCGCCTTGACGACGGCGCCGGTCAGGCGTGTGAAGGCCAGCAGGCCCGGCATGTCCAGCTGGGTCAGCGGGCCGATGATGTCGTGCACGTCGCCGCCCGAGCAAAAATTCCCGCCGGCGCCGGTGATGACGAGCGCCTTGATGTCGTCGGCATGGGCCAGCGCGCGGAACAGGTCGCGCAGCTCGGCATAGGAATCGAAAGTCAGCGGATTCTTGCGCTGCGGCCGGTTCAAGGTCAGCGTGGCGACGCCGGCGCCGGACTCGAACAAAAAATGCCGCGCCTGGTAGGCGGCCAGCGCCGCGCGGCCGCCGGGCAATCGGTGCGGCTGGCCCGGCAGGTGGCGCACCTGCTTCTCCTTGGCTGTCATTTGTCGCTCGCTTCGTTCAGGTGCCGCTTCATGCCGGACAAGAGCCCGATCAGCAGGGTCTTTTCCTGCGCCGACACGCCTTGCAGCAGTTCGGCGATCCAGCCTTCGTGCACCGCCGCCATCGCGGCAAAGGCGCTGCGCCCGGCCGGCGTCAGCTTGACGCTGTAGGCGCGCCGGTCGGACTGGTCGAGCACCCGCACCACCAGGTTTTCCTGCTCCAGCTGGTTGGTGATGCCGGTGATGTTCCCGCCCGTGACCATCATGCGCTTGGATAGCTCGCCCATGCGCAAGCCTTGCGGAAAACGTTCCAGCTGCGCCATCAGGTCGAAGCGCGGCAGGGTGATGCCGAAGGCGGCGCGCAGCCGGCCGCGGATTTCGTTCTCGATCTTCACCGTGCAGGACAGCATGCGCAGCCACAGCTTCAGCGACTGATGGTGGTCCTGCGTCAGCCGGCTCGCCAGGTCGAGCGCATCGCCGTCTCCGCAGGCCGCTGCGGCGTCGTTCTGAATATCGTTCTGAATATCGTTCTGAATATCGTTTTCAATCTGCGGCATGGTCGGCCCTTGTCTGCATCTTCATATGTTCACTAACCTTCGTATCCTTCATTTTCCCGTGTCTGACTTGCGGCCAGCGCTCTTTCGCGTTCGATGTAACGTTCCAGCTGATCCTTGGCCGGCTGGTACTGGCGCGGCCAGGCGATGGCGCAACAGCCTATCCTGGCCGCTTCCGTCAGCGTCCACGCCGGGTTCGCCAAATGCGGCCGGCCCACCGCGCACAGGTCGGCGCGGCCGGCCGCAATGATACCGTTGGCGTGGTCGGCCTCAAGGATGGCGCCGACGGCGATGGTGGCGATGCCGGCCTCGTTGCGGATGCGGTCGGCGAACGGGGTCTGGAACATGCGCCCATATACCGGCCGTTCGCGCTTGCTGACCTGGCCCGACGAGCAGTCGATCATATCGGCGCCGGCCGCCTTGAACAGGCGCGCCACCTGTACCGCGTCGTCCGGGGTGATGCCACCCTCGACCCAGTCGTGGGCGGAAATGCGCACGCTCATCGGCCGTTCCCGCGGCCAGGCCGCGCGCATTGCCGCGAATACCCGCAGCGGAAAGCGGCAGCGGTTTTCCAGACTGCCGCCGTAGTCGTCGCCGCGGCGGTTGGTCAGTGGCGAGATAAAGCTCGACAGCAGGTAGCCATGGGCGCAGTGCAGTTCCAGCCAGTCGAAGCCGGCTTCCTGCGCGGCGCGCGTGGCGGCGACGAAATCGGCTGCGATGCGGTCCATGTCGGCCTGCGTGGCGGCGCGCGCCACCTGCGACACGCCGGCCAGGTATTCTTGCTCGGACGCCGACAGCAGCGCCCAGTTGCCCTCGGCGAGAGGCTGGTCTATGCCTTCCCACATGACGCGGGTCGAGCCCTTCGCGCCGGCGTGGCCCAGCTGCAGCGCGATCTTCGCATCGCTGTTCCGGTGGACGAAGTCGACGATTCTTTTCCATGCCTGCGTGTGGGCCGGCGCGTACATGCCGGGACAGGCCGGCGTGATGCGCGCATCGGCCGAGACGCAAGTCATTTCGGTGAACACCAGCGCCGCCCCGCCCATCGCCCGCGCGCCCAGGTGCATCAGGTGGTAGTCGCCGGCCAGGCCGTCGGCGGCGCTGTACTGCGCCATCGGCGAGACCAGGATGCGGTTCTTCAGCCTCAGGCCGCGCACCCGGTATGGCGTCAGCATCGGCGGCGGCGCCTTCGCCGCGGCGCCAG
>DASYLQ010000482.1:0-5659 GCA_036009485.1 Janthinobacterium sp. | reverse complement strand
GCGGCGGCCAGAGCGACAAGGCCAGCATCATTGCCGGCTGGGGCGATTTCGATACCGACCGCTACAACATAACCCTGTCCGCCGACGTCGCGCGCGACCAGGCCATCACCGGTGCGCAACGCAGCTATGCCAACCAGTCGTGGAACAACAACGGCTTGCGCGACGTCAGCGCCACGCCGAGCGGCAACCTGGGCGTGATCAACGGCGGCTCCCTCGGCAACCCATTGAGCAGCAGCGGCAACTGCGCGCAAAACGGCAGCCAGTTCGACGCCAACCTCGGCAGCTGCCGCTTCAACTCGGCGCAGTACACCGAACTGATGCCTGAAGTGCGGCGCACGAATCTCGGCGGCAGCTTCCGCTTCAAGCTCGACGACAACAATGAACTGTATGCGGAAGGTTTTTATTCCCATCAGTTGACCACGACGATAGCCCAGGCTTCGCCGTACAGTCCGTCGTTCCAGGCAGCGGACACGGCGTTTACTTCGACTAACACTTATCCCGGCATCGTCCTGTCGCCAAGCAGCCCGTATTATCCGGCAGCGTATATCGCGGCGCAGAATCCAGCGGCGGCCGGCCAGCCCGTCAGCGTCAGCTATCGCGCCTTTGACGGCGGCATGCGCCAGCACGAAGACGTGGCCAACCAGACCCACCTGGTACTCGGCGAACGCGGCACCTTCCACGGCTACGACTACGACGTCGCCTACGTGCATAACTCCAGCGACGTATCGGAAAGCACCCAATCCGGCTACCAGAACCAGTTGGCCCTGGTTCAGCTGCTGAGCAATAACAATGCGTTCAATCCGTATGCGATGTACCAGACGCCGGCCCTGGCGGCGCAGATCCGCGCCACCAACTACAATGGCCCGATGATCAACTCGGTGCTGGCCAACGACTCGATCAATGCGCAGATTTCCGGCGACCTGTACAAGCTGCCCGCCGGCATGGCCCGCTTCGCCGTCGGCGCTTCGCTGACCGATGAAAGCCTGAAGTACAATCCGAGCGCGGCCTACCAGTCGGGCGACGTGTCCGGTTACGGCGGCAATGCGCTGCCGCTGTCGGCTTCGCGCAATTCCTCGGCCCTGTTCGCCGAATTGAATGTGCCTATCATCAAGCACCTGGAAGCCGACCTGGCCGTGCGCGAGGATAAATTCCCGAACGCCAAGGCGACCGATCCGAAGATCAGCTTCCGCTACCAGCCGATTTCCCAGCTGGTGCTGCGCGCCTCGTATGGCAAGGGCTTCCGCGAGCCATCGCTGGTGGAGTTGAATGCGCCACGGACCTTCGGTGTGGGCAACAGCTTCACCGATCCTGTGACGGGCACCTTCGGCCAGTTCAACACGGCAACGGGCGGCAATGCCAACCTGGCGCCCGAGAAATCCGAGCAAACCTCTTTCGGTTTCGTCGTCGAGCCGATCAAAAACCTGTCGGTTTCCGTCGATTATTGGAAAATCAACGTCAAGAACCTGGTACAGGCGCTGGATGGCCAGTACGTCGTCGATCAGGCGGCAGCGGGCAACCCGGCCTACACCGGCCTGGTGCAGCGCGGCGCGAATGGCCAGATTACCGAGATCGATGCCATCAACGGCAATCTGGGCAGCCTGAAGACTTCCGGCGTCGACCTGGATGTGCGCTGGCAAATCGCCAAGACGGAAAACTATGGCACGTTCAGCACCCACCTGAACGGCACCTACACCAGCAAGTATGATGAAACGCTGGCTGACGGCACCGTGCAGCACAGCGTCGCCGCCACCATCGATTCGAACGGCAATCCGCTGAACGCGGTGGCTGCCGGCGGCATCATTTTCCGCTGGAAAGATCAGCTGGACCTGAACTGGAAGTACAAGTCCTTCGGCGTCGACCTGATCAACAACTACCAGTCCGGTTACTACGACAATGCCCGCGCCGATGCCAGCACCCCGGTGCCGGTCCATGTCGGCGGTTTCTCGACCTGGGATTCGCAGTTGTCGTATTCCGGCGTGAAGAACCTGGTGGTCCGCGTTGGCATGAAAAACATGTTCAACCGCACCCCGCCTGAAGTCATTACCCTGGGTACCTACTTCCAGGCAGGTTACGATCCGACCTACTTCGATGCCCACGGCCAGACCGCTTATGTCAACGCAACGTATAAGTTCTGACCGACACGGCTGCTAATGCCCTCCCTGTGCAGCGGCTTGGTCCGCAGCCAGGGTGAGGTAATGTCGTAAAAAAGCCCAGGACATGTTCGCATGTCCTGGGCTTTTCTTTTGCCCTAAGCCTGTTTTTCGGTGCGCAGCCGGCGCCACAGCGTAGTGCGGCTGACGCCGAGCCAGGCGGCGGCGGCGTCGCGGCTGCCGCCGAAACGGGCCAGCGTCTGCGCCGCCGATTCCCGACCCAGCGCCGCGCCCGCGTCCATCCCGAACGGGGCGGGCGCCAAGCCTGGCGCTGCCGCCGCCGGCGTCCGATGCGGCATTAACTCGGGCGCCACCCCCAGCACCAGAGCCGGCGTCAGCGCCTGCAGCGGTTGCGCCGCCAGGTGCAGCGCCAGGCGCTCGGCCAGGTTGCGCAACTCGCGCACATTGCCCGGCCAGGCATAGCCGGCCAACAGCGGCGCGCAGGCGGCCACCTCGGCATGCAGGTTCGGATGCGCGCGCGCGCCCAGCGCCGCCAGCGCGTTTTTCAGCGCCCACTCGGCCAGGCCGGCGACGTCTTGCGGCCGCGCGCGCAGGGGCGGCAGAGCCAGGCGCAGCACCGCCAGGCGGTAAAACAGGTCGGCGCGGAAACGGCCGGCGCGGATGCGCTGCTCCAGGTCGCAATGGGTGGCGCTGACGATGCGCACATTGATGGCCACCGGCCGCGTGCCGCCGACGCGCACCACTTCGCGCTCTTCCAGCACGCGCAGCAAGCGCGTCTGCAAGGCCAGCGGCATTTCGCCGATTTCGTCGAGGAAGAGGGTGCCGTGGTTGGCCGCCTCGAACAGGCCGGCGTGGCCGCCGCGGCGCGCGCCGGTGAAAGCGCCTTCTTCGTGGCCGAACAGTTCCGACTCCAGCAGCGACTCGGCGATGGCGCCGCAATTGACGGCGACGAAGGGCCGGCTGCCGCCCCGCGGGCTTTCGCAGTGGATCGCCTGCGCCGCCAACTCCTTGCCGCTGCCGGTCTCGCCCTGGATCAGCACCGTCGCCGGCGACTTCGCGTACAGCAGCACCGCCTGGCGCAGCGCCTCCATGGCCTCCGATTCGCCGCGCAAGTCGCTCAAGCCGTGTTTCGCCCGCAGCGTACCGACGGCGGCGCGCCGGCCGCGGTTCGATTCCAGCTGGGCCAGGCGGGCTATTTCCAGCGCATCGTCGAAGGCCAGCCGGATCGACGCCGCCGAATACACGAAGACGCCGGTCAGGCCGGCTTCGTCGGCCAGGTCGGTGATCAGGCCGGCGCCGACGACGGCCTGGATGCCGGCCGCCTTCAAGTCGTTGATCTGGGCGCGGGCATCCTCTTCGGTGACATAGGTACGCTGGGCAATGGTCACGCCGAAGGTGGCGGCGAATTCGGCCAGCTCCGGCATCCGATTCTGGTAGCTGATCACGCCGATGCGCTCGGAGACGCGGCGCGCCCGCGCCAGCGCCTGCATCATGTCGTAGCCGCTGGCCTTGGCGATCACCACCGGCACCGCCAGCCGGCCCTTCAGGTAGGCGGCGTTGGAGCCGGCGGCGATCACCGCGTCGCAGCGTTGCGTGGCCAGGCGTTCGCGGATATGGCGGGCGGCGGCGTCGAAGCCGAGATTGATCGGCTCGATGGTGGCGAGTTCGTCGTATTCCAGCGTGATGTCGCGGAACAGGTCGGACAGCCGCGATACCGAGACGGTCCAGATGACGGGTTTGTCGGCCGTCTCGGACGGCGCGGAAGGAGGCGGGCGCATGTTGCAATTTTAATTCATTTTGTTTCAGGGTTTCAAAATGAAATGCAGATGAAGCGCGGCCCTGGGCTTTCGGTTTTTGTATAAGCTATGCGAAACCCATTCAAGTAACTGATTAAACGCGATTTTTTAAACGCGCGAGGCATGCGCCGGTATGCCGCGCGGGCGCCTCATGCTTGGCACGTCCCTTGCACTACAAAGGGCAACGCAGCCTCTAGTAGCAACAACCCAAAGGTGACGCCATGCAAGAATCGAAAGGCTTATTGTTTCGCCAGGCCGTGCAGGAAGAGGCGCCGCTGCAAGTGGTCGGCGCCATCAACGCCAACCACGCGCTGCTGGCGCAAAGGGCCGGCTTCAAAGCCATCTACCTGTCCGGCGGCGGCGTCGCGGCCGGCTCGCTCGGCTTGCCCGACCTGGGCATCTCAAACCTCGACGACGTCCTGACCGACGTGCGCCGCATCACCGACGTCTGCGAACTGCCGCTGCTGGTCGACGCCGACACCGGCTTCGGCGCCTCCGCCTTCAATGTCGCGCGCACCGTCAAGTCGCTGATCAAGTTCGGCGCCGCGGCGATGCATATCGAAGACCAGGTCGGCGCCAAGCGCTGCGGCCACCGCCCCGGCAAGGAAATCGTCGGCAAGCAGGAAATGGTCGACCGCATCAAGGCCGCCGTCGACGCCCGCACCGACCGCAACTTCGTCATCATGGCGCGCACCGACGCGCTGGCGGTGGAAGGGCTGGACGCCGCGCTGGAACGGGCCATCGCCTGTGTCGAGGCGGGCGCCGACATGATCTTCCCGGAAGCGATCACCGACCTCGCCATGTATGCGCAATTCGCCCAGGCCGTAAAAGTGCCGGTGCTGGCCAACATCACCGAATTCGGCGCCACGCCGCTGTTCACGCTGGAGCAGCTGAAAAGCGCCGGCGTCGGCCTGGCGCTGTATCCGCTGTCGGCCTTCCGCGCCATGAACAAGGCGGCGGAAAACGTCTACGGCGCCATCCGCCGCGACGGCACCCAGCAAAACGTGGTCGACACCATGCAGACCCGCGCCGAACTGTATGAACGCATCAATTACTACAGCTTCGAGGAAAAACTCGACGCGCTGTTCGCCGCCGGCCAGCAGAAATGGACCGCAGATAGGGGAGAGAAAAATGAGTGAAGACCAAGCCGCCGCTTTCAAGCCGAAAAAATCCGTGGCCCTGTCGGGCGTCAGCGCCGGGAATACGGCGCTGTGCTCGGTCGGCAAGACCGGCAACGACCTGCATTACCGCGGCTACGACATCCTCGACGTCGCCGACGCCTGCGAGTTCGAGGAAATCGCCTACCTGCTGGTGCACGGCAAGCTGCCCAACGAAGCGGAGCTGCGCGGCTACAAGGCCAGGCTGGCATCCCTGCGCGGCTTGCCGGCGGCGCTAAAAGCGGCGCTGGAAGCGCTGCCGGCCGCGGCCCACCCGATGGACGTGATGCGCACCGGCGTTTCGGTGCTCGGCTGCGTGCTGCCGGAAAAGGATGACCACAACGCCCCCGGCGCGCGCGACATCGCCGACCGCCTGATGGCCTCCTTCGGCTCGATGCTGCTGTACTGGTACCACTTCTCGCACAACGGCAAGCAGATCGACGTCGAGACCGACGACGACAGCATCGGCGGCCACTTTCTTCATTTGCTGCACGGCAAGCGGCCAAGCGACAAGTGGGTGCGCGCGATGCACACCTCGCTGGTCTTGTACGCCGAGCATGAGTTCAACGCGTCGACCTTCACGGCGCGCGTGATC
>DASYLQ010000481.1:0-3490 GCA_036009485.1 Janthinobacterium sp. | reverse complement strand
AGCAGCGTGCCGCCGCTGCGCATGCGCGAGGCGAAATGCATGTTCAACTTGGCGCAGACCTTGTCCGACAAATAATCGAACAGGCCGGCGCAATACACGGCGTCGAAGCCCGGGCCGCTGGGCGCCAAGGGCTCGATGCGGCGCTTCAGCAAGTGATGCACCGAGTCGTGCACATAGTCGATCAGCACCGGCTTGCCGCGCCGGCGCACGATGCCGGACAACACTTCCTGGGTCCAGGCCAGCGTCTCGGCGCTGAAGTCGACCAGTTCGAAGGACAGCAATTCGGGATCCGGATAGGTTTCCAGGAAGCGCTGGATCTCGATCGCCGGGCCGCAGCCGACGTTGAGGATGCGGAAAGGCTTGCCGCTCTGGCGCGCCGCCTCGGCCATGCGCTCGAGGAAATTCACCAGCAAATCGATGCGGTGGCGGTGCGCCGCGGCCACCGCCGTTTGCAGGAAGGCGGTATTGACGATCTGGAAGTAAGTGCTGGGTCCCTGGCGCGGATCTTCCAGGATCTGCAGCACCATCTTGTAGTCGCCGGCATAGCCGAGCGGCTTGGTGTAGGTGCGAAAGACGAAGGGCGCGCGCAGGATCAGCGGATGCAGCGCGGCCTGGGCAAACGCCCGGTGCGCCGGCGCCAGTTCTTCCTCGACGCGCGAAGCTTCGCCGTTCAAGTCGTCGAACAAGACCTTGGTCTTTTGCATCAGCGGAATGGCCAGCTCGAAGAAAAAGTCCGGCCGCAGGCGCCCTTCCTCCTTCGGCATCGAATCGGACATGTCGACCTGTTCGACCCAGCGCGAGACGTCGGTCAGGAAGGCGCGCGTTTCATTGACGACGATCTGGTAGTCGCGGCGGATGCGGAAACGCTCGGCCCACTCGGCGACGAAGAGTTTCGCCTCGGCGCCGACGGCGGCCGGCGCCAGCAGCGTATTGCTGAGCTCCTGCCATTCGTCGATCAGGGTCACCGAGACGATCGCCGTCAAGCCTGTGTTAACCATGCTGATGACGACGGCCTTCCCGGCATAGGCGTTTCTGGTGCCCATGCGCACCGTCAGTTCGTTCAGCACTTCGCTGACCTGGACAATGGAATATGGATTATAAACTTCCATCACCAGCGACTTGCGCTGGAGATTGACGATCGTTCCCCGCACCGCTTCGCCTTGCGTGTTACGGAAACTCACCAACGGATCGATTTGCGTTTGTGAATACACTGTTTGAGCGCTCAGAAATAGCCGGACGGCCAGCAGCCAAGCGGCCATCCGTAGGGGTTTAGGCACAGTGGCGCGAAGTGGCAAACGGCGCCTCCCGCCACCTGCGCGCCGGCACGCGCATCGGGCGCGTTTGATTCCTGGGAACGGTCAGCCCCAACCCTCTCGCAGTGTCGCGCCGGACCGTTTCCTTGTTTTGAGTGTAGCATGAATGTTTCTTAACCCCAACGATCACAGCCCATATTTCGACACGATTTTACGACGCGGCTTAAATTTGTAAGTAGCAACAAAACTTGTTACCATAAGACACAGGCGGAGATGGCATTCCTCCCACAAGCGCCGCCCGCGCAGCCGGGCGGCTGTTGATGCCTAGAGCACTTCCTGGTGATGAGGAAAGCTGCAGGCATTCGTCCAAGTGCTTCATCGACCAGGCTCTTAACGATGACCGGCCCATGAACCTGAAAACGCCCGAACAAGCAACCCTGCTCCCGTATATTGCCAAATGGCTGGCCCTGGCCTTCCTGATCGCCGTGCTCGCCGGCAGCGCCTCGGCGTTTTTCCTCTTCGCCCTGGACTGGGCCACGGCCTGGCGCATGGGCCATCCGTGGATGATCGCCCTGCTGCCGCTGGCCGGGTTCGCGGTCGGCTGGGTTTATATGAAGTTCGGTAAGAGCGTCGAAGCCGGCGCCAACCTGCTGATCGATGAAATCCACGACCCGCGCCAGGTGATCCCGCTGCGCATGGCGCCGCTGGTGCTGGGCGGGACCGTCGTCTCGCACCTGTTCGGCGCCTCGGTCGGGCGCGAAGGCACGGCGGTGCAGATGGGCGGCGCCCTGGCCGACCAGCTGACGCATGCCTTCCGCCTGCCGCAAGACCAGCGCCGCCTGCTGATCATGGCCGGCATCAGCGCCGGCTTCGCCTCGGTCTTCGGCACGCCGCTGGCCGGCGCCATCTTCGGTCTGGAAGTGCTGGCCATCGGCCGCATGCGCTACGACGCCATCTTGCCCTGCTTCATCGCCGCCATCGTTGCCGACCGCGTCGGCTTGTTGTGGGGCGTGCATCACACCCACTACGCCGTCGCCGCGATCGCCCCGCTGAGCGCCTGGGGCCTGGGCGCGACGATGCTCGCCGGCCTCTTGTTCGGCCTGACCGGCATGCTGTTCGCCAGGACCACGCACGCCTTGTCCAGCCTGATGAAGCGCTGCATCGCCTATGCGCCGCTGCGGCCGCTGATCGGCGGCACGCTGGTCGCGCTGGCGGTATGGGGACTGGGAAGCCAGCGCTACATCGGCCTCGGCATACCGGTCATCGTCGAAGCCTTCCAGCATCCGCTGCCGGCCTGGGATTTCGCCGGCAAGATGGCCTTCACCGTCGCTTCGCTAGGCGCTGGCTTCAAGGGCGGCGAGGTGACGCCGCTGTTTTATATCGGCGCCACCCTCGGCAACGCCCTCGCGCCCTGGCTGCAGATGCCGTTCGGGCTGCTCGCCGCGGTGGGCTTTGTCGCCGTCTTCGCCGGCGCGGCGAATACCCCGATCGCCTCGGCCATCATGGCCGTCGAACTGTTTGGCCCCGCCATCGGCCCCTACGCCGCCATCGCCTGCGTCGTCAGCTACCTGATGTCGGGCCACAGCGGCATCTACCGCGCGCAAAGAATAGGCCTGGCGAAATACCGGCGCCGCGCCGGCGATCCCGAAGCCTGACGGCGCGCCGCGTCAGGGCCGGCGCCTGAACCAGCCCGCCAGCGACATGCGTCCTCGCGTCGCCGGCAATACCCCATGGCGCATCCCGGCGGACAGGAACAGTACCAGGCGGCTGCCGGACCTGGCCGGCGCCCCGGCCGACGGCGGCCGGCTTCAGCGCTCCCGACGCCGCCAGCGCCAGCGTCAATTCTTCAGGCAAAAGCGGTTTTGCCCGGACCAGCCGCGCGCGGCCAGGTCAGCGGCGATTGGGCACCTCGAAAAACCATCGCGAGCAAGCCCGATATCGCGTTGAGTAGCGGAACCGTACGGAGGTAGGGTGAGCAACGGAGACGCGAGAGCGCGCTGCGCAGTAGGTTTTTCGCGGTGCCCGATTGCGGGCCCGGAAGCGGCAAGATAATCGGGGAAAATTGAGGGCATGAAGCAGGGTCCGGGAAAGCGGATTAACTGGAAATCGTCGAGGCACAGGATCTGTTTGGGAACAGTCTCAATCAGCTGCAGGTTCAGGCGCGGCCAAGGGCTCGGAGCGAAGCAAGGCTGCAAGGCCCGCCATGCCCTCGGCCGCGGCCACCTCGGCGGCGGCCT
>DASYLQ010000480.1:0-5568 GCA_036009485.1 Janthinobacterium sp. | reverse complement strand
TCCTGCGGCGATACGGTTGCGACTGCGTTCGGCCGGCATTACTCGCCTTCGCCGAACCTGTCGTTGATCAGGGTGACCAGGGCGACTATGCAAGCCTGCTCATCGTCGCCTTCGGCTTCCAGCGTCACTTTCGCGCCCTTGCCGGCGGCCAGCATCATCACGCCCATGATGGACTTGGCGTTGATGCGCCTGGCGTTGCGGGTGAGCCAGACATCGCTCTGGAACTTGGCGGCCAGCTGGGTAAACTTGGCGGAAGCCCGCGCGTGCAGTCCCAGCTTGTTGATGATCTCTAATTCTTGTTGAATCATTTTGCTTGGTCTTTATCAGTAAGGCGCCATGTCAAACCGCCGCAAGGCGGTTCACTTCTGTTTCCACTTCAGGACGAGGTCCTCATCAGTTGCCGATGCGGGTGCGGTTGTCGACGCGAACGGCGCCGCTTTGCGCCCCGGCCAGCGCCATCTCCACCACCACGTCGAGCGTGTCGCGGCGGTAGGTGATGGCGCGCAGCAGCATCGGCAGGCTGATCCCGGCGATCACTTCGACCCGGCCTTCGTCGGCCAGCTTGTCGCAGCAATTGGCCGGCGTGCCGCCCTTGACGTCGGTGATCACCAGCACGCCGTCGCCCTCGTTGAGACGAGCTATGGCTTGCCGCGCCAGTTCCTGCACTTCCGTCAAGTCCTGGTCGGCGGTGACGTCGATCGCTTCCAGTCTTTCGGTCGGACCGCGGAACACATGCGCGCAGGCGGCCAGGAAAGCCTGGCCCAGCGGCGCGTGCGTCATGAGCAGTATGCCGACCATATCAGAGTGCTGCAGGATTAAACATTGTTGGCTTTCGCTAGATCCTGTTCAATGGCGTCGATGAACATTCCTGCAACGTCGAAGCCGCTCTGCTGGGATATCTCCTGGAAGCAGGTCGGGCTGGTGACGTTGATCTCGGTAAGACAATCGCCGATAACGTCTAATCCTACCAGCAACAGGCCACGGCTGGCGAGTATCGGCCCCAGGGTGGTGGCAATTTCCAGGTCGCGCACGCTCAAGGGCTGGGCCACGCCGGTGCCGCCGGCGGCCAGGTTGCCGCGCACTTCGCCGGCCTGGGGGATGCGCGCCAGCGAAAACGGCACCGGCTTGCCGCCGATGACGAGGATGCGCTTGTCGCCTTTGGCGATGTCGGGAATGAAGCGTTGCGCCATGATCGTGCGCTTGCCGTTGTCGGTCAGCGTTTCGATGATCGCGCCCAGGTTCAGGCCGTCGGCGCGGATGCGGAAGACGCCGGTGCCGCCCATGCCGTCGAGCGGCTTGAGGATGATGTCCTGGTGCTGGCCGTGAAACGCGCGCAGCCGCGCTTCGCTGGCGGTGACCAGGGTCGGCGTGGTGAATTGCGGAAATTGCGCAATCGACAGCTTTTCGTTGTTGTCGCGGATCGCCGACGGCTTGTTGAACACGCGCGCGCCCTGCTTTTCGGCCAGCTCCAGCAGGTAGGTACCGTAGATGTATTCCATGTCGAAGGGCGGATCCTTGCGCTGGACGATGGCGTCGAAGCTGGTCAGCGGCGTTTCCTCGGCCGGCGCGGCGCGGTACCAGTCGTCGGCGTCGCCGGTCAGCGTGATGCGCGACACGGCGGCGCTGACCTCGCCCTGGTACAGCGCCATGTCCTTTTGTTCGAAGGCGTAGACCGCGTGGCCGCGGCGGGCCGCCTCGGCCATCATGGCGTAAGTCGAATCCTTGTAAGTCTTGAAGCCTGCCAGCGGGTCGGCGAGAAAAGCGATGTTCATGGAGAGTCCGTTTCGATTGATGCCATGATTCTAGCCGAGATCAGCGGCAAACGCAGGCTGGCCGCAGGCCGCCGCCGGCGGCCTGCCCCATGGCGGCGCAACACGCAACACAACACGCAACACCTTAGTACACTTCGGGGTTCGGATCGGTGCGTTCCATTTCCAGCGAAGCGGCCAGCAGTGCCAGGCGCGCCACCACCCCGTACACGTAAAACCGGTTCGGCACTGCGGTGCCGGGCTTGGCCTTCAGGTCGGGCACGGCGTGCTGCTGGGCGAAGGCCAGCGGCACGAATTGCGAGCCGGGCGCGTACAGGTTCTGATCGACGCCGCGCTCGGCATGCACGCGGTAGAAGCCGCCGACGACATAGCGGTCTATCATGTAGACCACCGGCTCGGCCACCGCATCCTTGATATGCTCGAAAGTCGGCACGCCTTCCTGGATCAGGATGTCGCTGACCACCTTGCCATCCTTGACCACCGACAGCTTCTCGCGCTGGGCGCGCGGCAGGTCGCGCACTTCGCTGGCGTCCTTGACCGTCATGATGCCCATGCCGTAAGTGCCGGCGTCGGGCTTGAGCATGACAAAAGGTTTTTCCTTGATGCCGTATTCCTTGTATTTCTTGCGGATTTTGGCCAGCAAGACGTCAACATTACTGGCGAGACAATCCTCGCCCTCCCCTTCGGCGAAATTGATATCGCTGCACTTGCTGTGGAAGGGGTTCAGCATCCAGGGATCGACGTCGATCATCTTGCTGAATTTCTTGACCACTTCGTCATAGGCGACGAAATGGTTGCTCTTGCGCCGCAGCGCCCAGCCGGCGTGCAGCGGCGGCAGCAGGCTTTGTTCGTGGATGTCTTGCAGGATAGCCGGGATGCCGGCCGACAAGTCGTTATTCAGCAAGATCGTGCAGGGATCGAAATCCTTCAAGCCGACGCGGCGCCCGTTGGCCGAGCGCACCAGCGGCTCCACCACCAGCATATTGCCGTCCTGTAAAGCCAGCGGCGTCGGCTCGGTCACGTCGGGCGACAGCGAACCTAGGCGCACGTGCAAGCCGGTCTGGCGGAAGATCTGCATCAGCCGCGCCACGTTTTCCCAGTACAGCGGATGGCGCTTGTGGACTTCGGGGATCAGCAAGAGGTTGCGCGCATCGGGACAATACTTGTCGATCGCGGCCATGGCGGCTTGCACCGACAGCGGCAGCATTTCATTTGCCAGATGGTTAAACCCGCCAGGAAACAGATTGGTATCGACCGGCGCCAGCTTGTAACCGGCGTTGCGCATGTCGACTGAGCAATAAAACGGCGGCGTATGTTCTTGCCACTCGAGGCGGAACCAGCGCTCAATGGCGGGCGTGGCGGCCAGGATTTTCTTTTCGAGATCGAGCAGCGGTCCGGTCAGGGCCGTGACGAGGTGGGGAACCATGTTTACTTCCTTAAAATCTTTACATTGCGAATAGCTAAAGTCGGGGCAAATAGTGCATTTTAAACCCCTGTTTTTGCGCCAACATAAAAAAAAGCGCCCGCTTGGGGCGCCTTTGACGAGCCCGCTCGCGCGGGCCGCTGCGGGATCGGCGCTCAGGAATGGTAAGCCGATTCGCCGTGGCTCGTGATGTCGAGCCCTTCGCGCTCCGCTTCTTCCGGCACCCGCAGGCCGATCACCACATCCACCAGCTTGTAGGCGATCAGGGATACCACGGCCGACCAGATGATGGTGGTGCCGACCGCTTTCGCCTGCACCAGCACCTGACTGGCGATCGAATACGGGTCGGACGACATCTTGTTGGTCACGTAGTCGAAAATGCCCTGGCCGCCCAGTTGCGGCGCGGCGAAAACGCCAGTCAGCAAGGCGCCCATGATGCCGCCGACGCCATGCACGCCGAAGACGTCGAGGGAATCGTCGGCGCCGATCAGGCGTTTCAAGCCATTCACGCCCCACAGGCAAATAATACCAGCGAGCAAGCCGATGACCAAGCCGCCCATCGGGCCGACGTAGCCACAGGCCGGGGTGATGGCGACCAGGCCGGCGACGGCGCCGGACGCGCCGCCCAGCATCGATGGCTTGCCTTTGGTCAGCCATTCGCCGAACACCCACGATACGGTGGCGGCGGCGGTGGCCAGCAAGGTGTTGACGAAAGCCAGGGCGGCGACGTCGCCCGCTTCCAGCGCCGAGCCGGCGTTGAAGCCGAACCAGCCCACCCACAGCAGCGAAGCGCCGATCATGGTCATGGTCAGCGAGTGCGGCGCCATCGATTCGCGGCCGTAGCCGACGCGCTTGCCGATCAGGAAGGCGCCGACCAGGCCGGCAACGGCGGCGTTGATATGCACCACGGTGCCGCCGGCGAAGTCCAGCGCACCGGCCTGCCACAGCCAGCCGGCCTTGGCGCTTTCCGAGGCGGACGTCGCGGCATCCTTGATCGCGTCGGGACCGGTCCAGAACCAGACCATATGGGCGATCGGCAGGTAGGAGAAGGTGAACCACAGCACGACGAAGGCCAGCACGGCGGTGAATTTCGCCCGTTCGGCGAAGGCGCCGATGATCAGGCCGCAGGTAATGGCGGCAAACGTGCCCTGGAAGGCGACGTAGGCGAACTCGGGAATGACCACGCCCTTGCTGAAGGTGGCGGAATAGGCAAACACGCCCTTGACCGGATCCCAGATTCCTTTCAGGAACAGGCGGTCGAATTTACCGTAGACCGCATTGCCTTCGGTGAAGGCCAGCGAGTAGCCATAGATACACCAGAGGACGATGATGACGGCGAAGATCATGAAAACCTGCATCAGGATCGACAGCATGTTTTTCGAACGCACCAGGCCGCCGTAGAACAGGGCCAGGCCGGGGATGGTCATCAAGATCACCAGCAGGGTGGCGACCATCATCCAGGCGGTGTCGCCCTTGTTGGGCGTCGGCGCCGCGGCCGGGGCGGCCGCAGCGGCTGCGGCCGCGGCCGGCGCGGCGACCGTGGTTTCAGGCGTCGCCACCGGCACGGTGACCGCCGCCGAAGCCTGGACCGGCGCGGCCTTGGCGGCGTCGTCGGCCGCCAAGGCCGGAGCCGCGGCGCTCAGCGTCCACATCAAGGCAATGCCGGTGATGCATGTGCTTATAATTTTCTTCATCAATATTCCCCTTAAAGTGCGTCGTTGCCGGTCTCGCCGGTACGGATACGGATTACTTGTTGCAAGTCGTAGACGAAAATCTTGCCGTCGCCAATCTTGCCGGTGCGCGCAGCGCCTTCGATCGCTTCGATGGCTTGCTCGACGATGGCGTCGTCGACGGCGGCCTCGATCTTGGTCTTGGGCAGGAAGTCGACAACATATTCCGCACCACGGTACAACTCGGTATGGCCTTTTTGACGACCGAAGCCTTTTACTTCCGTCACCGTGATGCCTTGTACGTTTATCGCCGACAAAGCTTCACGCACCTCGTCGAGCTTAAACGGTTTAATAATGGCGGTTATCATTTTCATACTAGCCTCGCGTTAAAAAGTTTTTGAAACAGCCACGACCAAACTGGTCTTGGCCAAATTTTTTGCCTCGCCGCCGGGACCGATGTACGCATCCGTGTCCGCGTACACCGCCGCCAGCGTCAGCGCGACGATGCCGAAGTCCTTGCTGACGCCGACCTTATAGTCGGTGTAACTCAGATTGTCGCTGTGCCTGACATTCTGGCGGCCGACATGCAGGTTCAAGGTCACGCCATGGCCGATGTCGAAGTTGCCGCCGACATCGATATAAGCGCTGTATTTACTGTTCGCCACGGCGAACAGGTTGGTGGTTGACTGCGAATATTTCAGGTAGA
>DASYLQ010000479.1:0-4248 GCA_036009485.1 Janthinobacterium sp. | reverse complement strand
CTGATGAGCGGCGCCAAGCCGGGCTTCCTGGCCAAGCAGCTGGGCCATGGCCTACGCATGTTCTTCACGGTCTACGCGAAGTGGATCAGCAGCAGCGACGACGACTTGGAAATGGAGAAATTGGATGGAATGATCGGCCGTACTATCCCCAATCTATCCCCAGCTCCAACTGAGCGCACTGGGACGAAATGAACGGGCGAAAAAAAACCCTTAGAATCAAGGGTTTATTGTTCTGGCGGAGAGACGGGGATTCGAACCCCGGATAGGCTATGAACCTATACACGCTTTCCAGGCGTGCGACTTCAACCACTCATCCATCTCTCCTGCATACTACGTCGCTTTCGCGAGCCGCAGATTATAGCAAAGATTCTGGGGAGTACCAAAAAAATTTGCCGGGGGCCGGATCCTCCTGCGGGCGTGCCGGCAGGAGGCCGAAGGGCAAGGCTGTGGCAATATCCGGTGCCGTCATCCGCTCGCGTGATACGGATTCCCGCCTGCGCGGCGGTCCGCCGATGCGAAATGACGATGCGTATGTTGCGGGCCCTACGAAGCCTCCTTCAACTGCTCCAAAATCGCCGGATTTTCCAAGGTCGAGACATCCTGCGTAATCGTCTCCCCCTTCGCCAGCACCCTCAGCAACCTGCGCATGATCTTGCCCGAGCGCGTCTTCGGCAAATTATCCCCAAAACGAATCTCCTTCGGCTTGGCGATCGGGCCGATTTCCTTGGCGACCCAGTTGCGCAATTCCAGCGCCAGCTTCCTGGCCTCGTCGCCGGTCGGCCGCGCCTGCTTCAGCACGACGAAGGCGCAGATCGATTCGCCGGTCGTGTCGTCCGGCTTGCCCACCACCGCCGCTTCCGCCACCAGCGGGTTGGCCACCAGCGCCGATTCGATTTCCATCGTGCCCATGCGGTGACCCGAGACGTTCAGCACGTCGTCGATGCGCCCCGTGATCGTGAAATAGCCGCTCTCCTTGTTGCGGATCGCGCCGTCGCCAGCCAGGTACATCTTGCCGCCCAGCTCGGCCGGAAAATAACTGCTCTTGAAACGCTCGGGATTGCCCCAGATGGTGCGGATCATCGAGGGCCACGGCCGCTTCACCACCAGGATCCCGCCCTGCCCGTTCGCCACGTCATGGCCGGCCTCGTCGACGACCGCCGCCATGATGCCCGGCAGCGCCAAGGTGCAGGAACCGGGCACCATCGGCGTCGCGCCGGGCAGCGGCGTGATCATGTGGCCGCCCGTCTCGGTTTGCCAAAAGGTGTCGACGATAGGACAGCGCTCGCCGCCGACGTTTTTGAAGTACCACATCCAGGCTTCCGGGTTGATCGGCTCGCCCACCGTGCCCAGCAAACGCAGGCTGCTCAAATCATAGCGTTGCGGATGCACGTTGGGCGCCAGGTCGGCCGCCTTGATCAGCGAGCGGATCGCCGTCGGCGCCGGGTAGAAAACGCTGACCTTGTGCTTGGCGATGGTGTCCCAGAAGCGGCCGGCGTTGGGGTAGGTCGGCACGCCTTCGAACAGCACCTGGGTGGCGCCGACCGCCGTCGGGCCATAGGTGATGTAGCTGTGGCCGGTCACCCAGCCGATGTCGGCGGTGCACCAGTAGACGTCGTCCGGCTTGATGTCGAAGCTCCATTTCATCGTCAGCGCGGCCCACAGCAGGTAGCCGCCGCTGGAATGCTGCACGCCTTTCGGGGTGCCGGTCGAGCCGGACGTGTAAAGGATGAACAGCGGGTGCTCGGCCTCGACCCATTCCGGTTCGCACACCGCCGGCTGTCCCGCCACCAGCTCGTGCAGCCAAAGGTCGCGTCCGGCCGTCATCGGCAAGTCGCCGCCGGTGCGCCGGTAGACGACGACGTTCCTGATCGAGTCGCAGCCGCCCAGCGCCAGCGCTTCGTCGACGATGGCTTTCAGCGGCAGCTGCTTGCCGCCGCGCAGTTGCTGGTCGCCGGTGATGACGGCCACGGCGCCGGCGTCGATGATGCGCTCCTGCAGCGATTTGGCCGAGAAGCCGCCGAACACCACCGAATGGGTGGCGCCGATGCGGGCGCAAGCCTGCATCGCGGCCACGCCTTCGATCGACATCGACATATAGATGATGACGCGGTCGCCCTTGGCGATGCCCAGCGATTTCAAGCCGTTGGCGAACTTGCAGACTTTTTCGTGCAATTCCTTGTAGCTGACCTTGCTCACCTGGCCGTCGTCGGCTTCGAAGATGATGGCGGTCTTGTCGCCCATGCCGTTTTCAATGTTGCGGTCGAGGCAGTTGTAAGACACGTTCAGCTTGCCGTCCTCGAACCATTTGTAGAAGGGGGCATCGTCTTCGTTGAGTATCTTGGTGAACGGCTTTTGCCAGGACAGGTGCTCGCGCGCCAGCCGGGCCCAAAAGCCTTCGTAATCGTTGGCCGCTTCGGCGCACAGGGCGTCATAGGCGGCGATGCCGGAGATATTGGCTTGCTTGACGAACCCTGCCGATGGCGCGAATACGCGCGATTCCTGCGGTCCCTGCTGCTCTGTCCCCTGCCCTTGTGTTTCGGCCATGCTTGTCTCCAGTGTAGAAATAGTTTGCAAAGAACATAGGCTTTGCCCCTTACGGCCGCCTTACAAAGGCCTCAAGGGTCTGGCGCAATCGCACGCTGTTCCATAGCCGAATTTTAACCACATTCCGCATAAGAAGTGGTATTGCCGCCCTATGCCGCGGCGCGCGGGCGAAAAAAACATGATGGACGCTGAAGCCAGCCTCTTATTGTGGCAAATCAAAGCGACGGCTGTGGAGGGCGCATTAGATGAGACTGACAGCGGGGCCGGCAGCGCGTGTAAAATATCGCGTATTGATCTGGACCAATTCTCTGGAGAACGCACAGATGGCCGATCCGCAGCAAGCCAGTCTATAACAACATTAAGCTTCACCCCGACTTCCACCCGAGCGAGAACATGATGACCATCATAAAGCAAGAAGACCTGATCGAGTCCGTAGCCGCGGCGCTGCAATATATTAGTTATTACCATCCGGCCGACTATATCGAGCACCTGGCGCGCGCCTACGCGTCCGAGCAAAGCCCGGCCGCCAAGGACGCGATCGCGCAGATCCTGACCAATTCGCGCATGTGCGCCGAGGGCAAGCGCCCGATTTGCCAGGACACCGGCATCGTCAACGTCTTCCTGAAGATCGGCATGGGCGTGCGCTTCGAGGGTTTCAGCGGCACCGTCACGGACGCCGTCAACGAAGGCGTGCGGCGCGCCTATAACTTCGACGACAACAAGCTGCGCGCGTCGATCGTCGCCGATCCCCAGTTCGAGCGCAAGAATACCAAGGACAACACGCCGGCCGTGGTGCACATGGAGCTGGTCGAGGGCGACTGCGTCGACGTCAAGGTGGCGGCCAAGGGCGGCGGCTCGGAAAACAAGTCGAAATTCGTCATGCTGAATCCATCCGATTCGCTGGTCGACTGGGTCATGAAGACGGTGCCGACGATGGGCGCCGGCTGGTGCCCGCCCGGCATGCTGGGCATCGGCATCGGCGGCACCGCGGAAAAGGCGATGCTGATGGCCAAGGAAGTGTTGATGGACGACATTGACATGTATGAACTGAAAAAGCGCGGCCCGCAAAACAAGCTGGAAGAGTTGCGCATCGAGCTGTGCGACAAGGTCAATGCGCTGGGCATCGGCGCCCAGGGCCTGGGCGGCCTGACCACGGTGCTGGACGTGAAGATCATGATGCATCCGACCCACGCCGCGTCGAAACCGGTGGCGATGATCCCGAACTGCGCCGCCACGCGCCATGCGCATTTCGTGCTGGACGGTTCCGGCGCCGCGTATATCGAACCGCCTTCGCTGTCGTCCTGGCCCGACGTCAGCTGGACGCCGGACACGGAAAAATCCCGGCGCGTCGACTTGAATACGCTGACCAAGGAAGAAGTGGCGGCGTGGAAGCCGGGCCAGACCCTGCTGTTGAACGGCAAGATGCTGACCGGCCGCGACGCCGCGCACAAGCGCATCCAGGACATGCTGGCCAAGGGCGAACCGCTGCCGGTGGATTTCAGCAACCGCGTCATCTATTACGTCGGCCCGGTCGATCCGGTGCGCGACGAAGCCGTCGGCCCGGCCGGCCCGACCACCGCCACGCGCATGGACAAATTCACCGACATGATGCTGGAAAAGACCGGCTTGATCGCGATGATCGGCAAGGCCGAGCGAGGTCCGGCGGCGATCGAAGCCATCCAGAAGCACAAGTCGGCCTACCTG
>DASYLQ010000478.1:0-5895 GCA_036009485.1 Janthinobacterium sp. | reverse complement strand
CAAATCCTGACGGAACGCCAACCTGGCAATCCTTGAGCGTATCCGGCTTTGGGCTGACATACGGTTCTGTTCCTGCAAACAAGGCAGGAAGCGTGACCGTCAGTATTTCTGCCGGGGAGAGCGGAACACATACCCCTAACGCCGTCTCGATCCGATTCCCATCTCCAGAAAAAACACCCATTTCTCGTGACGATTTCTTTAACTACGAATTCGTAAAAAAACTCTTCATCGAGGCCATACGGTTCTGGAAACCGGAGTATGGTCGGGTGACGTCGTATGCCTTCAGCGATGCGATTTCCAGCTATCCATGGTCGCGTATCGGCTGGCTCACCTACCTCGGCGATCCCCGCGCATTGGCGCTGCGCAACGACCCAGCGCTGGCCGGCGTGATCGTCGAACCGCTGGATTCGCGCGGCGCGCTGATCTCGCTGAACGGCAACATCATCTCGCCCGACGACACGGCGCAGCTCGAAAAAGCCCGCCGCCTGGAGCAGAAACTGATCGCAGAAAAACTCTTGCCATTTTAATGGCCGCGATCCTGGCCGCCGAAGAACTGACCCGGGCTTGAGCGCAAACCATCAAGCCACCTTGGCCGCCTCCGCGCTGCGCCGCTGCAGCACGAAAATCGGCTGCGCCCACGGCATGTCCTTCTTCTTTTTGCTGGTGATCAGGGTCAGCTCGGACGGATCGTAGACGTCGGTGTTGTGCGTCAGCGGCGTCGTCATCAGGTACTGCGCCTCCGTGTTCTTGAGGAACTCGCCGACCAGCTGGATGTTGCGGATGTCCAGGTGGGCGAACGGTTCGTCGATGAACACAAAGCCGCCGGAACCGTCTTCCGACTTCAGCAAGCCGATCAGCAGCACCAGCGACTTCATCACCTGCTGGCCGCCCGAGGCTTCGCCGTCGTTCATGCCGATCGGGCCCTTGCCGTCGAACTTGAAGCGCACGTGCAGGCCGGCCTGGGCCAGTTGGGTGTCGTCGTTTTCCAGCTTGACCGGGTCGGCGTGCACCTCGATGCCGGCCAGCTCGCCCAGCTCCTTGATATTGCGGCTGTAAGTCTTGATCGTGTAGCGCAGCCGCTCGATGTAGGCGCCGCGGGCGTTGCCGGTCGCTTCGATCGCGCGGTTGTTCTGGTAGCGCCGCTCGTCGGTCTCGGACTGGCGGCCGTGCAGTTGCTCGGACAGGCGCTGGTGCTGGTCGATGACGGTGGCGTCGAGTTCCCAGTCGTCGCGCGCCAGGCTGGCTTGCAGGCTGGCGGCGCGCAAGTCGACCTGGTGCGCGTTCTGGTGCGCCGCCACCAGCGCGGCGCGGCGGGCCGGACGCCGCCAGCCCGACGGCAGGTGGCGCCAGCTGCGGCGCAGCGCCAGCAGCGCCTTGGCGTGTTCGCCGCGCTGCTCGATCTGGCGCCGGTGGCCCAGGCGCAGGCCGGCTTCCGCCTCCGACAGCGCCAGGCGGGCGTTTTGCCACACCGTGTCGGCGCGGGTGCGCGCCACGGTGGCGGCCTTGATCAGGTTTTGCAGCTCGCCCAGGCGTGTGCCGACTTCGGTGCGCTCGGCTTTCAGCGGCACCGCGTTGCGCGCCGCTTCCTCGAATTCGGCCTGGCGCGCCGCCAGTTCCTTGGCCGCGTCGACGCCGGCGATGCGCGCCTTGAAGGCGCCCACTTCCGCGGCCAGCTTGCTGATGGCCAGCGTCAGCGCGTCTTCCTGCGCTTCCAGTCCCGGCAGCGATTTTTGCAGCGCTTCCAGGCGCTGCGTGCGGCCGGCCTGGCCGAAGCGGTAGCGCGAGGCTTCGACGAACAGCGAGCGTCCGCCGCGCCGTTCGCGGTGATAGGCTTCGGGCGTGATCCATTCTTCCGTATTGCCCAGCTTGAAGCCGGCGTCGACCGAATCGACGCGCGCGATGCGCGCCAGCTGGTCCACCAGCCAGGACGGCACCGGCGCCGAGAAGCGCACCACGGACAGCAGGCTGTCGTCCTTGGCCAGCGGCGCCGTCACCAGCTCCGGCACGATGAAGTGGCGGTAGCGTTCCTTTTCGGCCAGGCGGTAGGCGGCCGAGGCGTCCTTGGCCTTATCCAGCAGCACCACCGAGGCGTAGCCGCCGAGGATGCCCTCGACGGCGCCCTGCCAGCGGCTGTCGGTGACTTCGATAATATCCGACAGCATGGCGTGGCCGATGCCGGCGTCGCGCAACGCCCGGCGCATGGCGCGCACGTTTTCCGGCTCCGGCATCGCGGTCTTGCCCTGCAACGCAGAGATGGTGGCCTGCTCGCCGGCGATGCGCGCCGACAGCGTGTCGCGCGCCTGCTTCTGGCGCAGCAACTCGGCTTCCTTGTGCTCCAGCTGGGCCGCCACTGCGGCGATGTCGCTGCCGGAATCGGCGGCCAGTTTCTGCAGCCTTTCCTTTTGCTCCAGCAGGCTGTCGAGCGGTTTCAGTTTGCCGTTGATCTGCGACAGCCGGCTTTGCAGCACGGTCGATTCCTGCTCCAGCAAGGTTTCCTGCTGCTGGGCGTCGGTCAGCGCCCTGGCTTGCGCCGCCAGCGCATTGCGCTTGTCGCTCAATTGCTGGTCGGCCTGGGCCATCGGCTTGCGCGCCTCGCGCAACTGGCGGCTGGCGGCGCCGGCCTTTTCGCGCGCTTCGTGATACTGCAGGCTGGGCAGCACTTCTTCCAGCAGGTTGCGGCGCTCCTTGTGCAGGCTTTCCCATTGATGGTAGTTGGCGACGCGCAGGCGCAAGCCTTCCAGGTTGGTCTTCGACGCTTCCAGTTCCGTCTCGAAGCGCTTCAGTTCCACCTCGGTGTCGCGCTGGTGGCGCTTCGCTTCGTCATAGGCGTCCAGCACTTCCTTGTCGCCGAAGACCTGGAACACCAGGTCGAGCAACTGGCGCGGCGCGTATTCGCACAGCTTGTCGGTCTCGCCCTGCTCCAGCGCCAGCACCTTCGCCATCGCCGGCGACAGGCCGGCATTGGCCAGGCGCTTGCGGTAGTTTTCCACGCCGAGCCAGTCGTTGGCTTCGGCGATCTCCTCGATCTGCACATTCCCCGGCCGCATCAGGTACTGGCGCTTCCAGTCGCCGCCGTTTTTCTGGATCTGGCAAAACAGCGTGACTTCGTCGTCGCTGAAAAAACCCGAGCTGCGGAAGGGCCGGTTCGACAACTGGCGGCCGACGTTCTTGTTGTCGACCACGGCGCGCAACCAGGCCGTCTGCTGGCCCGAGTGGCGCGCATAGTGCTTGTAGGTGCGGCCCATCGAGCAATCCAGGCCGAACAGGGTGCGCAGGGCGTCGAGCAAGGTGGTCTTGCCGGAGCCGTTCTGGCCGGCGATCGTGATGATCTTGGCGTCCAGCGGGATGTTCTTGATGCGCTGCCAGTAATCCCAGTGGACCAGTTCAAGCGATTTGATATGAAACATGGCGGCTCTCAGGTGGGGGTGTCGGGTGGCGCGCCGGCGGATTCGGCTTGCATGGCATCGGCGGCGTCCAGGCCCGCATCTTCGCCGGCCACTTCCAGGTCGAGGAAGCGCGGCGGCAGCGCCACGACCTGCGCCGGCGCACGCTTGAACACGTCGGCCAGCGCGCCGTTGATGATACGTTCCTTGAGCACGTCGGTATCCATCATCAGGTCCAGCAGCGGGCCTTCGACCAGCACGTCGCCGCGGCGCTCGATGAAGCCCAGCTTGGCCAGGATGCCGAGGTTCATGTCCATGCGCGTCTTCTTGCCCAGCTTGTCGCCGAAGTCGGACAGCAAGGCCTTGTAGGAAATGCCGATCGATGTGTCCTCGGCGCGCGGCAGCGGCTTTTCGGTGCCGAACATGTCGTTCTGGTCGTCTTCCGCGTGCTGGTGCGTCTCTTGCCGCTCGCGCTTGGGCAAGATGATCTGCGCCCACAGCACCACCAGCAGCGCGACGCCGTCGCGCGCCAGGCCGAAGTTATTGTTTTGCCAGACGTCGCGGGCGCCGAAAATCTTCGGCTCGATGGCCCGGGTCAGCGCCAGCGTGACGTGGTCGGCGTAGACATTATCGAGCAGCTTCATGCCGCAGGCGAGCAGGCGCGCGTCGACTTCGGCGCGGAACAATTCGTCCGACAGCACGCGCTTGACCAGCTTGTCGTCGCGGCGCAGGGTCTGGTGCGTCAGCAGGCGCGCGATCAGGATTTGGGAGTCGTCATTCATCGGCCGGGGCGCTTTCCGAGTCTAGTGAAAGTGAGATTGAAAGCGAAAGGGAGGCTATCGACATGGCCGCCACGTGCGGATCGGCCAGTTGGACCATCGCGTCGGTCGGCGTAAAGGTGATCGGCAGGCGCGCCAGTTCGGCGGTCGCGCCCTGCAGGCTGGCCTCGGAGGCGTCGCCCAGCAGCGGCAGCATCGAGGCGCGGTAGGACGCCACCGCGAACGTCGCCGGCAGCAGCGAATCCTGGATAGCCACCGACTTCGGCCCCTCTTCGGCGATGCTGGGGAAGTTGCCCAGGCTGGCGAAGTCGGACAGGCGCGCCAGCCAGTCGTACAGTTCCAGCTGCATGGCCGGGGCGTCGCTGATGGTGGTCGGCGCATCCTGCCCGACCGGCAAGCCGCTGGGCGCCGCCGCGGCGCGCTCGGCCAGCAACTCGGTCTCGGCGACGTCGATCATTTCGGCCGGCGTCGAGAACAAGGGCACCACCGGCTGGTCGATGGCGCCTTCGGCCAGCGAACCCAGGTCTTCATGCTGCAGCAGCCAACGCTTGATGTCGGTGGTCGACAGGCCGGACTGGCCCAAGTGGACGCGCTGGCGCTCGATCTGGTTCAGCGCGCGCGAGAACATGCCCTGCATGTTCAGCAACTGGCTCTGGGCCCGGCCGATCGCCTGCGCCGCCTTGTGCGTGGCGGCGTCGGCGTTCTCGTCGCCGGTGATGGCGAGGATGATTTCCGAGCCCTTTTCGACCCAGTCGCAAGCCATGTTCCACTTGACCTGGGCGGTGCGCAGGCGGAATTCGGAACCGGAGGCGATGGCGTCGCTGAATTCCTCGGTCAGGTCGACCAGGCGGCCCAGCAAGTGCTGCAACTGCTCGACCGAGACGCCGCCGACGGCCTGGGCGCCGGCCACCTGCGACAGCAGGAAGCCCATCTCGGCCTCGTCTTCCGACTGGCCCAGGCCGAGCAAGGCATCGATCGCCGACAGCACGTTGCGCGCCATCGGCGTGACGCGGTACACGGCTTGCTGCGCATCCCAGGCCAGCAACTGGTGGGTGCGCAGGCGCATCAGCACGGTTTCCAGGCTTTCCGGCAGCAGGTAAGCCAGTTTCTGATTGATGTCGGCGCGCGAAAACGCCGGCGTGGCCGTATCGGCCGCCAGTTCGCGCAACACCAGCAGGCGCACCAGCACGCCGTCGAAACCGCCGTGGAACAAGGCCGTGAACACCTGCAGCAAAGGCTGCGCCCGCTTCAAATGAAAGACTTGCTCTATTTCATCGGCTGAAATATTCGGCTGGAAATGGGCTTGCAGTGAATCGTGATGCTCTTGCTCTGTCTGATCGGGATCCGCAGCCACGGCTGCACTTGCCATTATGTTACTCATTCTCTTCCGGGGAACATGAAGCTGGCGGCTGAGCGGGCCCCAGCGGCGCTCGGCTCACAACTTCTTCGCGGGGGCGTCAGTATAGCAGTTCTACCCTGCAACTCCGAGCGCGGCAGCAGGCGGATACGGCCTATTTTTTGCTGATTTTATCCAGCGTCTGCTCGACGAAATCGCCGTTGCTGTCGGCGAAGCGCACCTGCACCGGATACCATTCGAGCGAGGGCGCCAGCCAGATGTCGACCTGCTGGTCCTGGGAATCCGGCGGCGGCGCCTTCACCAGGTGCACCGCGTTGACGTCGCCCTGTCCGGTATGCACGGTTTCGCGGTTGACCACCTTGAATACCCATTGCTC
>DASYLQ010000477.1:0-4531 GCA_036009485.1 Janthinobacterium sp. | reverse complement strand
GTAGGTCGAGGCGCCAACGCCTTGGGCCACATTGCTGGCGCCGACTGCGGAAATGGAACTGAGCGAGCTGAGCAACTGTTCGGTGGACGTCACACCCAGTTTCTGGATGTCTTCATGGGTCACCGTTTGCACAGGCAAAGCGCCTTCGACATCGGTGCGCTTGATCGACGAACCGGTCACTTCGACGCGCTGCACCGCCGGTGCCGCATCCGGCGCTTGCTGCGCCAACACGGGTTGCGCAAACATGCCCATGCCAACCGCCACGCCGCCTGCGAACATCGCGCGCAGGGAGCGCGACAGTATTGTTTCCTTGATCATTATGAGTCCTTGAATATTAGAGAGCAAACAGCGCCTTGCGGCGCCGTCAGACCAACACATACTTAGTTTGGCCAAACACCGCCATGCAAGGCACGGCGCCATTCATACGGCCAACTAAGTCCCCTTTGCATTTTTCATTTACCTGGCGCCGGGGATGGTGCACTGTTGCCCAACCTCTAGCGGCCTACGGGAGCCCGGGTTGGTGTCTCTGCATAATCATTCCTGGCTTGATAGTACGTCAATGGCGGCAATGTACAGATATGTGTACATACAACATACATTACGGAACATTACACGCCTTGCCATCATGGCTATCGATCAGTATATTTTCATAGCTATAATTAATTTTTGAAAAGAAAAAACAACAAGCGGCATCGTGCAAGGACGGCGGGGATGAAAAAAAACCCGCTCCATCTGCATGGGCGGGTTTTTTTGAAGCCTGGGCTTTTATTCGACTTCGACCGTTTCCGGCGGGCTGGTCGGCGGCGTCGCATCCGATTCCGGGAACTCCAGTTTGACCTGGTCTTTCTCGTCCAGGTCGACCGTGACCTTGCCGCCCGCCATCAAGCGGCCGAACAGCAATTCGTCGGCCAGGGCCTTGCGGATCATGTCCTGGATCAGGCGCGACATCGGCCGCGCCCCCATGAGTGGATCGAAACCTTTTTTGCCGAGGAACTTGCGCAGCGTCTCGGTGAAGATCGCCTCGACCTTTTTCTCATGCAACTGCTCTTCGAGCTGCATCAGGAACTTGTCGACCACGCGCAGGATGATGTCTTCGTCCAGTGCGCGGAAGCTGATGGTGGCATCGATGCGGTTGCGGAACTCCGGCGTGAACATGCGCTTGATGTCGGCCATTTCATCGCCCGCCTCTTTCGAGTTGGTGAAACCGATAGCCGATTTCTGCAAGCTTTCCGCGCCCGCATTGGTGGTCATGATAATGATCACGTTGCGGAAATCCGCCTTGCGGCCATTGTTGTCCGTCAGTGTGCCATGGTCCATCACCTGCAGCAGGATATTGAAGATATCCGGATGCGCCTTCTCGATCTCGTCCAGCAGCAGCACGGCGTGCGGCTTCTTGGCGATCGCCTCGGTCAGCAAGCCGCCCTGGTCGAAACCGACATAACCGGGCGGCGCGCCGATCAGGCGGCTGACGGCGTGGCGTTCCATGTATTCCGACATGTCGAAACGGATCAGCTCGATGCCGAGGATAAAGGCCAGCTGCTTGGCCACCTCGGTCTTGCCGACGCCGGTAGGACCGGAGAACAGGAAGGAGCCGATCGGCTTGTCTGTCTTGCCCAGGCCGGCACGGGCCATCTTGATCGCCGACGCCAGCGCATCGATCGCCGGATCCTGGCCGAACACCACGTTGCGCAAGTCGCGGTCGATAGTCTGCAGCTTGCTGCGGTCGTCCTGGTTGACGGTCTGGGGTGGAATGCGCGCGATCTTGGCGATGATGTCCTCGATCTCGGCTTTGCCGATCGTCTTTTTCTGCTTCGATTTCGGCAAGATGCGCTGTGCCGCGCCCGCTTCATCGATGACGTCAATTGCCTTGTCGGGCAGGTGGCGGTCGTTGATGAAGCGCGCCGCCAGTTCCGCCGCCGTCGACAGTGCCGACGACGAATACTTGACGCCGTGGTGCTCTTCGAAGCGCGATTTCAGTCCGCGCAGGATTTGCACGGTCTGCTCGACGGTCGGCTCGTTGACGTCGACCTTCTGGAAGCGCCGCGACAAGGCGTGGTCTTTTTCAAAGACGCCGCGAAATTCCGTATAGGTGGTGGCGCCGATGCATTTTAACTGGCCATTCGCCAGGGCCGGCTTGAGCAGGTTCGACGCGTCCAGCGTGCCGCCCGACGCCGAACCGGCGCCGATGATGGTATGGATCTCGTCGATGAAGAGGATGCCGTGCGGGTTGTCCTTCAATTGCTTGAGGACGGCTTTCAGGCGCTGCTCGAAATCGCCGCGGTATTTGGTACCGGCCAGCAAGGCACCCATGTCGAGCGAATACACGATGGCGTTTTGCAGGATTTCCGGCACCTCGCCCTGGGTCACGCGCCAAGCCAGGCCTTCGGCGATCGCGGTCTTGCCGACGCCGGCCTCGCCGACCAGCAGCGGATTGTTCTTGCGGCGGCGGCACAGGATCTGGATCACGCGGTCGACTTCATCTTCGCGGCCGATCAGCGGATCGATCCGGCCCTCGGCCGCGGCCTTGTTCAGGTTTTGCGTAAACTGGTCGAGCGGGCTTTCCTTCGCCTGGCCTTCGACCGGGGCGCCCTCTTCCACGCCTTCCGAGGCTTTTTGCAAGTCCACCTGCTGGTCCTTGCGCACGCCGTGGGAGATGAAGTTGACCACGTCGAGGCGGGTCACGCCCTGCTGGTGCAGGTAATAGACGGCATGCGAATCCTTCTCGCCGAAGATAGCCACCAGCACGTTCGCGCCGGTCACTTCCTTCTTGCCGTTCGACGCCGATTGCACGTGCATGATGGCACGTTGGATTACGCGTTGAAAGCCAAGCGTAGGCTGCGTATCGACCTCACCCGTGCCAGGCACGGTCGGGGTGTTATCGCCGATAAAGTTGGTCAAGGTTTTGCGTAAGTCTTCGATGTTCACCGCGCAGGCACGCAGCACTTCCGCCGCCGAGGGGTTATCCAGCAACGCAAGCAATAAATGCTCGACAGTGATGAATTCGTGCCGTGCTTGCCGTGCTTCGACAAACGCCATGTGCAAACTTACTTCTAATTCCTGCGCAATCATACTTCCTCCATCACACACTGCAGGGGATGACCTGCCTTGCGTGCATGCGTTAAAACAAACTCCACTTTGGTACACGCTATATCTTTAGAGTACACGCCGCACACTCCTTTGCCATGGCGGTGAACGCTCAGCATAATCTGCGTCGCCGTTTCACGATCCTTGTTGAAATACTCTTGAATGATGGCCACCACAAATTCCATCGGCGTGTAGTCATCATTCAGCAGGGCCACCTGGTATAAAGGCGGCGGTTTCAGCGCTTGCCGCTCCAGCAAGGTTTCAGTGTCATGCTTGGTTGCCATACGCTTATTCTAATGCTTTCCAGTGTTGATGCGATGCGCAAATATCTGCGCACTTACAATTGTTTTCCATCTTACGCGCTTTCCGAACCAAGCGCAGATGGCGACCCTATCTTGGAAATCAAGAGTTGCTTTTTTGCTTGTTATAAAGAAAATAGCAACGCCAAAGTAAAAGCGCTTGACTTCAATAATTATTCCGCCAACAATGCGATATCGGCTAGTGCCATCAGTGTACATGTTGATAAGAAGTGAGGCGTCGAGGAGGGGGCAAGAAGCTTCTTGCTTTTATGGCTCGTGTGATATGTTTTAATTTTGAAAGTTCTTTTTATGGCAACAGGTACAGTTAAGTGGTTCAATGATTCCAAAGGTTTTGGCTTCATCACTCCAGATGACGGCGGCGAAGATTTGTTTGCTCACTTCTCCGCAATCAACATGAACGGTTTCAAGACCCTCAAAGAAGGTCAAAAAGTTCAGTTCGAAGTCACGCAAGGCCCTAAAGGCAAGCAAGCTTCTAACATCCAGGCTGCCTAAGTCACACCAAGGTACAGGAAGCGAAAAACCCCGCGGCGCGGGGTTTTTTTTCGTTCTTTTTCAGCCCTCGCACGATACCATGGACCAGGCTCCGGAAAGGCCGGGTCACGCTGGCCCGGCCCCTGAGCTCGTCATCCATATAAGCAAGACGGCGCCGCTTTTCGCTTTTTTATACTTACATCTGCTCGATCATGACGTCGCCGAAACCGGAGCACGAGACCTGGGTCGCACCTTCCATCAGGCGGGCGAAGTCGTAGGTGACCTTCTTGGACAAAATCGATTTCTCCAGCGAGCTGATGATCAGGTCCGCGGCCTTCGTCCAGCCCATGTGGCGCAGCATCATCTCGGCCGAAAGGATCTCGGAGCCGGGGTTCACGTAATCCTTGCCCGCGTACTTGGGCGCCGTGCCGTGCGTGGCTTCGAACATCGCCACGGAGTCGCTCAGGTTCGCGCCCGGCGCGATGCCGATGCCGCCCACCTGGGCTGCCAGCGCGTCCGAGACGTAGTCGCCGTTCAGGTTCAGGGTGGCGATCACGCTGTACTCGGCCGGGCGCAGCAAGATCTGTTGCAGGAAGGCGTCGGCAATGGAGTCTTTGACGGTGATTTCCTTGCCGGTCCTGGGGTTCTTGAACTTC
>DASYLQ010000476.1:0-12308 GCA_036009485.1 Janthinobacterium sp. | reverse complement strand
TTGGTGTCGCTGATGTGCGCCATCAGCGCGAACAGCGCATCGATGCGGGCGCGGCGCATGCTGCGGCCCGCCTTCAGCGTGTTCAGCATGGCGGGCAGGCCGACCTCGAACACCGAGGGCAAGCCGAGCGCGCCTTCTTCGCGGGCGCCGCTGGTGGCGTGGCGCGCCGCCACCTGCAGGCCGTGCGTGGTCGGCGCCATGGCCTGGGTGTGCGCGGCCAGGTCGTCGCCCCAACTGATCAGCAGGATGGCGCGCAGCGCCGGCGCCGACAGCGCGATATTTTGCGCCCGCGCCCGCCCGGCCGCGGCGCACAGCAAGCCCAGGCTGAAGATGGCGCCGCGGTGGGTATTGACGCCGCCGGTGGCGCGCAGCATGCGCTGTTCGGCGGCGATGCCCAGCTGGCGCAAGACGGCGAAGGGGGCATCGTCGATGCCGGCCTGGCAAATCTGGATAAAGAAATGGCGCAGCGAGAACAGGCTGCGCATGAAGGTGGCCGCGCTCATGTCGTCGTGGCTGCCGTTGTCGAGCGGCGAGACCAGGCCCGGTTTCGGCTGCAGCGTCAGTTCGGCGTGCAGGCAGCTGACCGCCAGGCGCCCGATGTCGAGGCGGAAGGCGCGGTGCGGCTGCCTGGACGGCGGCAAAGCCCGCGGCATGACCGATGGCGGCTGCGCAGGGCGCGGCTGCACGGATTGCGCCGGTAAATCGCGCGCGGCGGCGCGGCTGCAAGCCGCGGGCAAGGGCAGGCCGGCGGGCGGGCTCACGCCGCCCTCAGCGTGGCCAGCAGCAGATTGAGCGGCGCCAGCCGCACCATGTCCCGCTCCTTGACCAGCACGCGCGCACCGCTGGCTTCGGCGGCCCGCCATTCTTTCCAGGCCACCGCCGCGCCGCGCGGGAAGACGATTTCGCCGTCCAGCGGCAGCAGCGCGGCATACTTTTCCAGCAGCGCCAGGCCGCTGCGCAACTGGCGCTCGGTAGCCGGATACAAGAGCAGGTCGATGTCGGAAGCCGGACCGACATAGGCCGCGCCGGTCAGCGCCTGCAGGGCAAGCGAACCGAAGACGCGCAAGCTCAGCCCGACGCTGTCGGCGATCAAGCCCTGCATGGCGCCGCTCCAGTGTGCGGGCAGGGCCGGCAGCACCGCCTTCAGCGCCAGCGGGTCCGCAGTGCGGGCCACCGCGGCCGCCGGCGCGCGCAAGGGTATCCTGACCTTGATCCCGCTGGCCGCATCGGGCGGCAGGGCCAGGCCCAGGCTGATCTCGCCCGGCGCCAGGTCGGCGTCGCTGCGCCTGGCCACCAGCGGCCAGTCGTTTTCCTGCCAGCGCCGCAGCGCCGCCGCATGGTTGGACGCCGATTCGGCGGCCGGCGCGCGGGCCAGCGAGGCTTGCGCCGCCAGCCAGCCCGGCGCCGTCAGCCAGACCAGGCTATGCCGCGCGTACATGGACAGGGCCGTCCGACAGGATGGCGTCGATCACCGGCTGGGCCAGCAAGCGGCCGCCGCGCGCCAGGCCGAGGGCGCTGCGCCGGTCGCCGCCGCGCTGCGCCGCCAGCGCCTCGGCCAGCCGGGCCGCCAGGTCGCCTTGCCAGATCGCTTCCAGGCCGCCCATGCGCAGGTAGTTTTCCGGACCCGGCGCGAACACCGGATTGCTCTTGGCCAGTTCGAGCAGGCGTTCTTCCGGCACCTTGGTGATGCGCGCCATCGCCGGCAATGCCATCACGCGGATGGTGGCGTCGGGCAGGGCGTAGCAGGCGTCGGCCATCAAGCCGCTGGTGATGAAGCCGCCGGACAGCGCCTGGTCGTACACCAGGCCGATGATCTTGTGGCCCCGGCGGCGCGCCAGTTCGACGCATTTGCCGAGGTGGGCCATATAGCTGTTAATGCCCAACATTTCGTCGCGGTGGCGCAGGCGCTGGCCCTGGGTATCGACCAGCAGCACGATGGCGCGGCCGGGAAATTCGCGCACCGTGCGCAGGATCGCCTGCGCCTGCGCCAAGGCGATCTCGATGCCGATCGGCGCGTGGCCGGTGGTGCCGACGATGGCGACGGTGGCGCCGGCCACTTGCGCGCTGCCGCACAGGAAGTCGTCTTTTTCAACGATGTCGTGCCCCTGGGGGAACAGGGATGCCGCCAGTTTTTGCCATTCCATCATGCGGCTCCCAAACGGTGCGGCGCGGCCGCGGCGATGAAATCGGCGATTTCCAGCATCGGAATGGCGCCGGCCTGCGGCAGGCCCAGTGACGTCCAGATGTCGAACGGATCGGGCAGGGCGCCGAAGTCGCCGATGCGCGCGGCCAGCAATTGCTGCTCGCGCTCCAGCGCTTCCAGGGTCAGTTCCACCGCCTGGCCGCGGCAGGCGGCGATGGCTTCGATGGCGGCCTGGCGGAAGGCGGCCAGCGTGTCCGGCACGATGGCCTGGGCGTCGCCCAGCAGGTAGCGGTGCTTGCCGCCGGTGGTGCGCCAGACCAGGGCGCGGTCGCGCGAATCGAATTCCTCGACGCCGTTGGCGGTCTCGATCACTTCCGGGCCGGACATCGCCAGCCGGCCTTCTTCCGAGATGACGACGGCGTTGGCGCAGCGGGCGACGATGCCCATGCCGCCGAAGGCGCCGTTGGAGCCGCCGACCAGGACGATGACGGGAATGCCGGCGGCGCGCGCGTCCAGCACCGCGCGCATCACTTCGGAGACGGCGATCAGGCCGGCGTTGGCTTCGTGCAGGCGCACGCCGCCGGTTTCCAGCAGCAGTACGACGGCGCGCGCATGATCGACGACCGCGCGCCGCAGCAGGCCGACCAGCTTGGCGCCGTGCACCTCGCCGACCGCCCCGCCCATGAAGCCGCCTTCCTGCGCCGCCGCGAAGACGGGCTTGCCGTCCAGCGCGGCGGTGCCGACGATGACGCCGTCGTCGAAGGCGACCGGCGCATCCAGCTGCGCCAGGTGCGGGCTGACGATGCGTTCGGCGGGCGGCAGGAATTCCGTGAAACTGCCGGCGTCGAACAGGCCGCGCAGGCGCTGGCGCGCATTCGATTCGAGATAGCTGCTCATGCTTGTCCTTCCGGCGCCGTTGCCAGCATGGTTTCGGCGGCCTGGTCCAGGCGCAGGCTGACCACGGCGGGCGTCGCGCCCATGTCGTTGATGGCGATGCGCGTGTCGGCCAGCGGCCAGCGCTGGTGGAAGTCGCGCATCACGGCTTCCCAGGTGGCGCCGAAGCCGACGGCGGCGGTCTTGATCTCGATGGCGCAGGCGCCCTCCAGCGGCGCGGCTTCGATCAGCACTTCCAGGTTGCCGGAACTGACCACGCCGACCACCTGCGCCTGCGGCGCCGGCGCGCGGCTGCCGTTTTCGAATCGGTAAAACAGGGTTTCCATCATGTACTCCAGTATCTGCGGTGTGTCGGCGCCGTCACCAGTTGCGGAAGCGCTTCGGCGGGTCATACAAACCACCGGAAGCGCGCACCAGATCCTTCATGGTCTTCGCCGCCAGCAGGTCGCGCGTGGCCAGGCGCTTGTCGATGCCCAGGTCTTCGGCGCGGCGGATGATGCCGCGGTCGCGCAGGTTTTCCACCATGCGCTTGTCGCGGCCCATGCCGACCGGGGTATAGCCGGCGACGCCGCGGATCGCCTGTTCGCGTTCCTCGTCGCTGCGGCACAGCAGCAGGTTGGCGATGCCTTCCTCGGTCAGGATGTGGCTGACGTCGTCGCCGTAGATCATCACCGGCGGAATCGCCATCCCGGCCTGCTCGGCCAGTTCCCAGGCGTCGAGTTTCTCGACGAAGGCCGGCTGCATGTGCTCGCGGAAGGTTTCGACGATCTGCACCACCAGCTTTTGCCCGCGCGGTATGCTGTTCCTGCCTTCGCGCGCCTGGCGTCCCGCCTTCAGCCACGCCGGGCTGGCGTGGCGGCGGCCGCGGGCGTCGGCGCCCATGTTCGGGGCGCCGCCGAAACCGGAGATGCGGCCCAGGGTCGCGGTCGAGGAATTGCCCTGCAAGTCGATCTGCAGCGTCGAGCCGATGAACATGTCGCAGGCATAGTGGCCGGCGGCCTGGCTCAGCGCGCGGTTGCTGCGCATCGAGCCGTCCGGGCCAACGAAAAAAATGTCGGGGCGGGCGCGGATATAGTCTTCCATGCCCAGTTCAGAGCCGAAGGAATGCACCGATTCGACGAAGCCGGCCTCGATCGCCGGGATCAGCGCCGGGTGCGGATTGAGCGCCCAGTGGCGGCCGATCTTGCCCTTCAAGCCGAGCGATTCGGCATAGGTCGGCAGCAGCAGTTCGATGGCGGCGGTGTCGAAGCCGATGCCGTGGTTCAGGCGCTCGACCTGGTATTCCGCGTAGATGCCCTTGATGGCCATCATCGCCATCAGCACCTGGATCTCGGAGATCTGCGCCGGGTCGCGCGTGAACAGCGGTTCGATGTAATACGGGTTCGGCGACTGCACGACAAAATCGACCCAGTCGCCCGGCACGTCGATGCGCGGCAGCGTGTCGACGATGCGGTTGACCTGGACGATGACGATGCCGTTCTTGAAGGCGGTGGCCTCGACGATGGGCGGCGTGTCTTCGGTATTCGGCCCGGTGTACAGGTTGCCGTGGCGGTCGGCCGCCTCGGCGGCGATCAGCGCCACGCGCGGCGTCAGGTCGATGAAGTAGCGGCCGAACAGTTCCAGGTAGGTGTGGATGGCGCCGATATTGAGCTTGCCGGCCGAGGCCAGCCTGGCGACGCGGCCGGCCTGCGGCCCGGAAAAGGAAAAGTCCAGGCGCGCGGCGATGCCGCGCTCGAACACGTCGAGGTGCTCGGGCAGGGCCAGCACCGATTGCAGCATGTGCAGGCCGTTGACGCGGCCCGGGTCGAGCCCGGCCAGGGCCCGGGACAGGAAGTCGGCCTGCTTCTGGTTGTTCCCTTCCAGGCAAACGCGGTCGCCGCATTCGATGACTTCATGCAGCAAGTCCTGGATGCGGCCGGACGGGATGGCCTTGCCGGCCAGGTCGGCGCCGAGTATCCTGCGCGCCCGCTCCAGGCGCTGGCCGCGGTTGACTTGCAGTGTGTTCCAGCAGCGGGACGGCGCATTCATTTTCTATTTCACTCCCATGACGAGGTTGGGCAAGGCCGTGGAAATGCCCGGCACGATGCACAACAGGAGCACGGCGGCAAACATCAGGACGAGGAAGGGCATGACGCCCCGGATCACGTCTTGCAGAGGAATGTCGGGTGCGATGTTCTTGATGACGAACAGGTTCAGGCCGACCGGCGGATGGATCAAGCCCATTTCCATCACCACCGTCATGACGATGCCGAACCAGATCAGGTCGAAGCCGGCTTCCTTCAGCGGCGGCAGGATGATAGGCGTCAGCATCAGGATGATCGACACCGGCGGCAGGAAAAAGCCGAACACGATCACCATCAGCAGGATCACCGCCAGCAGCAGCCATTTCGACAGGTGCATGGCGACCACCCACTGCGCCGCGGACTGGCTGATGTGCAGGTAGCTCATCACGTAGGAATACAGCAGCGACATGCCGATGATCAGCAGCAGCATCGTCGATTCGCGGATGGTCGAGCCGAGGATGGGCGACAAGTCCCTGGGCCGCCAGACGCCGTAGACGACGGCGATCAGTACCAGCGCCAGCAGCGCGCCCAGGCCGGCCGTCTCGGACGGCGTCGCCAGGCCGCCGTACAGTGCCACCATGACGCCGATCAGCAGGACGATGAAGGGCAGCACGCGCGGCAGCATCTCGACTTTCTGCTTCAGCGTGAAATGCTCCTTTTCCAGGTAGGGCGAATGGGCGCCGCCTTTTTCGTAGATGTCCAGCGCCGTGCGGTATTCCTTGCGCGCGCGGCAGACCGCGTAGCCGGCGAACAGGAAGACCATCAGCAAGCCGGGGCCTATCCCGGCCAGGAACAGGCGGCTGAGCGATTGTTCTGCCGCCACCGCGTACAGGATCATCGTCACCGACGGCGGCAGCAGGATGCCCAGGGTGCCGCCGGCGGCGATGATGCCGGCCGCGAAACCGGGCGAATAGCCGCGCCGGCGCATTTCCGGAATGCCGGCGGCGCCGATCGCCGAGCAAGTCGCCGGCGAGGAACCGGCCATGGCCGCGAACAGCGCGCAGGCGACGATGTTGGCGATGCCCAGGCCGCCCGGCAGCTTGTGCAGCCAGGTGTGGATGGCCGAGTACAGGTCCTTCCCGGCCGGCGACTTGCCGATGGCCGCGCCCTTCAGGATGAACAGCGGGATCGACAGCAGGGTGATCGACGCCATCTCTTCATACACGTTCTGGGTGATGGTGTCGAGCGAGGACGCCGGCATGAAGAAGTACATGAAGCCGGTCGCCACCGCGCCCAGGGCGAAGGCGATCGGCATCCCGGAAAACATCACCACCAGGGTGACCGCGCCGTACAGCGCGCCCAGGGTCAGGTCGCTCATTGGACACCTCGGGCGAGCGGGGAACGCGTGGTCGCTAGCGTCAGCGCCTGCACCAGCAGTTGCAGCGTCAGCAGGCTCATGCCGGCGGCCATCATGGCGTAGGGGATCCACAGCGGCGGCGCGAAGGTCGACGAGGTGGTCTGGCCGTCGACCCAGGCTTCGTGGAACAGGGTCCACGACTTCCAGGCGAAGAAGCCGCAAAACAGGCCGGACGCCAGGTCGACCAGGAACAGGCGCGCGGCGTTGGCCCGGCGCGGCAGGAAGGAGGCCAGCGCATCGATGCCGATATGGCCGCGGCAGGATTGCACGTAGGCGGTGCAAAAGAAGGTCACGCCGACCAGCATGAAGACCGAGGCCTCGTCCTGCCAGTCGGTCGGCGCCTGGAAAAAATAGCGGCTGACGACGGAGTAGGTGAGGATCAGCGCCGTCAGGATCATGGCCGCCATCGACAGCAGCATCAAGCCGCGGTTGAACTTGTCCAGCCAGCGCGAAAACAGGGCCAGGGCCGGATTGTCCGGCACCAGCGCCCCTTTCGACGGCGCCATGTCGCTTCCACTCACAGGGTTTTCTCCGCCAGTTTCAGCAGTTTGGCGCAGCTTTCGCTGCGTTCGCCGTAATCCTTCCAGGCGGTGGTGCGGGCGATGGCTTGCCATTTCTTGACGGTGGCGACGCTCAGGTCGGCCACCTTGGCGCCGGTTTTCTGGTACACCGCGGCCACCTGGGCGTCGTCCTGCTGGGCCGATTTGCGGGCGAAGGCTTCCATCTCGGCGCCGACGGCCAGGATGATGCCTTGCTGTTCCTTCGTCAGGCGGTCGAACACGGCCTTCGACATCATCAGCGGCTCCAGCATGATCCAGTAGGCGCTGCCGCGGCCGCTGGTCAGCGCCTTCGACACTTCTTCCAGGCGGAAGGACATCAGCGAGGTGGACGAGGTCAGGGCGGCGTCCATCGCGCCGGTCTGCATCGCCGCATAGATTTCATTCGACGGCAGCGACACCACGGCGGCGCCGGCGGCCTTCAGGATCAGGTCCATCTCGCGCGAGCCGCCGCGGATCTTCATGCCCTTGGCGTCTTCCGGCTCGACGATAGGCTTGCTGCGCGAAGCGACACCGCCGGCCTGCCAGATCCAGCTGACCATGACGATGCCTTTTTCAAGCAGAATGCGGTTCAGTTCCTGGCCGACTTCGGCGTTGCGCCAGGCGTAGGCCTGGTCGTAGGACGTGACCAGGCCGGGCATCAGGCCGATGTTTACTTCCGGGACTTCGCCGCCGGCGTAGGACAGCGGCACCAGCGACAGGTCGAGTGCGCCCTTGCGCATGGCCGAGAACTGGGAATTGGTCTTCATCAGCGAGGAGCCGGGATACACGGCGAATTTCAGGCTGCCCTTGCTGCGCTTTTCCACTTCGGCGGCGAAGGCGCGCGCCAGCCGGTCGCGAAAATCGCCGTCGTTGCCGCTGCCGCCGGGGAACTGGTGCGAGATTTTCAGCGTGGTGGCCGCTTGCGCCCGGGCCGCCATTTGCAACCACAGCGGGCTGCCGGCGATCGCGCCGAGTATCGCCCTGCGTTTCATTAAGGTCATTAAAATTCTCCAAGAATTATTTAACCGGCATGTGCCGGTGGATGAATCGTTGCGGCGGTCTCTATCTCGCTTGATATGCAACGTACATTTTTGTGTATACAAGAATATATATTAAAAATACGTTGTCAAGCGGAAATGGGGTTTTATAATGAAAGCTTACATACAAAGCTGTAGGCGGGGGAGCCATGAAAAGCCATTCCGAAACCTTGCGCGAAGCGATAGAAGAGATGATCGCGGTGGGCCAGCTGGCGCCGGGCCAGCACCTGGACGAGACCGAACTGGCGACGCGTTTCGGCGTGTCGCGCACGCCGGTGCGGGAGACGCTGATCCAGCTGGCGTCGATGGGCATCGTCGTCATACGGCCGCGCCGCGGCGCCATCGTCGCCGAGCTGGGGCCGACCCAGCTGGTGGAAATGTTCGAGGTGATGGCGGAGCTGGAAGCGATGTGCGGCCGCCTGGCGGCGCGGCGCATGGAGCCGTCCGAGCACCAGGCCTTGCTGGCGGTGCACCAGGCTTGCCTGGACGCGGCGCAAGACCCGGACGCTTATTTCTACAAGAACGAAGCCTTTCACGACGCGATTTACGCCGGCAGCCATAACCAGTTCCTGATCGAGCAGACGCGCCGCCTGCACCGCCGCCTGCGGCCTTACCGCCGCCTGCAGTTGCGCGTGCGCGACCGCGTCAGCAATTCCTATGCCGAGCATGACGAAGTGGTGCAGGCCATCATACGCGGCGACGGCGAAGCGACGTCGGAACTGCTGCGCCGGCACATCATGGTGCAGGGGCAGCGTTTTGCGGACTTGATGGCGTCGCTGGCGCAGTTACAGGCGCGCGCCGCCGCCTAGGGAACCGCAGGGCAGGGAGGGAGCTTATCCAGCGCTGCTCAGGCTGGGGAAAAACCGGACCACCGCCTCGTTCGAAGCCGACCCGGAGGCCGACCCTGAGGTCGACCCCGGCGGCGGCAGCACCTCGGCCAGCGTCACCTGGTCCAGCACCGCCAGGAAGGCACGGGTGGCTTCGCCCAGCGCCGATTTGAGCCGGCAGTCGGCCGTCAGCGGGCAGGTATTGTTGGCCCGGTCGAAGCATTCGGCCATGAAAAAATCGCTCTCCGTATTCCGCACCAGTTCACCGATATTGATGTCGGCCGGCTCGCGCTTGAGGCGCATGCCGCCGTTGCGTCCGCGCACAGTCTCGATATAACCGGCCAGGCCGAGCTGGTACACCACCTTCATCAAATGGTTCCTGGAGATCGAATGCAGGTCGGCGATGTCCTGGATCGTCGCCAGGCGCTCGCGGTTCATGCCCAGATAGATCAGAGTGCGCAAGCTGTAGTCGGTATAGGCGGTAAGTCGCATGAAACGGGTCCATATGGTTTTGCCGGCGGCCAGGACGGCGGCCTGGCCGCATTCTACCCGCGCAGGCCAGGGCTTGCTCATCCCTGGCCGTGCGCCAGCGTACCGACGGGGGCGGCGCCGCGTGGCACCGTGGATCCCGACTATATCAGCGGAGAGCATCATGGAAGACAGTGACAACAGCATCAGGCAGTTCGTGCATGAACTGGAGCGCCGTTTCGAGGAAGTCCAGCAATGGGCCATCGCCAACTGGCCGGACCCGGAGCATCCGCTGTCCTCGTCGAATTTCGTCGAGGCGCGCAAGGAAATCCTGGCGCTGGGGCAGATGAGCAGCGAAATCAACCGTCACGCACCGGAACCCGCCGACGGCGGCCCGCAATACGTCAGCACCACGCCGGCGCCCTGGCCTTGATTCGGCCCGGGCGCCCTGGCTGGCTCAGGCCGGGGTCAGACCGATGCGCTCGGCTGCTGGCCCGACTGCGACCAGATCCATGCGACGAAGCTGAGCACCAGGCCGGCCAGCACGCCGCAGGCCAGTTTCAGCGCGCTGTCGAACAGCAGCGGCGCGACCAGGCCGGAGACCATGGCGAACAGCAGCATCTGTATGAAGGACTGCAGCGACGACGCCAGCCCGCTGTTGTGGGGGAAGTGGCTCAGCGCCAGTAGCGTGAGCGGCGCCATGGCGATCGACATCGAGAGCGAATAGAGGAACAGCGGCAGCACGGCCCAGGGCACGGCGGCGGCGAAAAAGTAGTTATAACCCACGTTGAGACCGGCCGACAGCGCCATCAGCAGATACGCGGCCCAGACCAGCTGGACGCGGGAATAGCGCTGCGCCAGCCTGGCCGAGAGCGCCGAACCGATCACCATGCCGCTGACCAGCGGGATGAAGAGCCAGGCGAAGGCGGTTTCCGGCAAGTGCAGGATGCTGATGATGAAGTAGGCGGCCGAGCCGATGTACAGGGCGAAGCCGCTGAAGGACAGGCCGACGGCGACGGCCAGCAGCAGGAACTGACGATGGCGCAGCACTTTCCGGTAATTGGCGGCGATCTGGCCGAGATGGAAGGCGTGGCGCTCCTTTTTCGGCAGGCTTTCGGGCAGCGCGCGGTAGACGGTGACCAGCATCAGGATGCCGAAGCCGCCAAGGAACCAGAACACCGCGCGCCAGCCGAAGGATACCTGCAGCCAGCCGCCCAGCACCGGGGCGATGGCCGGCGCCAGGCCGAACACCATCATGATGTGCGACATGATCTTTTGCGCCTCGGCGCCGCTGAAGCGGTCTTGCACGATGGCGCGCCCGACCACCGAGCCGGCACCGGCCGCCAGTCCCTGCAGCACGCGGCAGGCCAGCAGCCAGCCCAGCGAAGGCGCCAGCGCGCCGCCCAGCGAGGCGATGATGTACAGGACCAGCGACAGCAGGATCACCGGGCGCCGGCCGAAGGAATCGGACAGGGTGCCGTAAAACAGCATCATGAACGCGAAAGTGAACAGGAACGCGCTCAGCGTCTGCTGCACCAGCAGCGGGCTGGCATTGAACTGATGGCTGATCGCCGGGAAAGAGGGCAGGTAGGTGTCGATGGCGAGCGGACCGACCATCGTCAGGCCGGCCAATATCAGTGTCAGCAAAATATTCATAAATCGATTATTGTGAGTCTGTTTATTTTTGTTGGGCCAGTATTTTACGATAGCCGGGGCAGGCATAAGGAAATGCGGATTGCGCATATCGATGGGCGGATTTATTCGTTCTTTTTTATCGGATTATTAAGTAGCCTGCTTCAGCACGACCGGCGTGCTTGCCGGAGCAGGGCATTCTCAGGATCAGCATCATGAAAATCGAACCGTTTGACCATTCCGAGCCGAAGGCTTCGCACTGGAACCTGGGCGTCGTCATCGACGAGCTGCGCATTTCGCGCGAAGCCACGCACAATATCCGCCACCAGGGCCGGGTGCGCGAACTGCCGTCGCGCGATGCGCTGAAGCTGATCGTCGACGGCTTGTCGGCGGCGCTGTTCCCGACCCATTACGGGCGCCCCAACCTGACCGACGAAAGCATCGACTATTTTGTCGGCGATACGCTGAACACGACGCTGAACCGCCTCACCGAACAGGTGCGGCGCGGGCTGCTGTTTTCATCCGGCCCGGAACAAAGCGAAGGCGACGACGCGGCGCTGGCGGAAAAGGCCAACGAGATCACGCGCGAATTCGCCGCCGGCCTGCCGGAAATCCGCAGCCTGCTGGTGTCGGACGTGCAGGCCGCCTTCGCCGGCGACCCGGCGGCCACCTCGATCGCCGAGATCATGCTGTGCTATCCGGGCACGATCGCCATCCTGTACTACCGCCTGGCGCACCGGCTGCACAGCCTGGGCTCGCTCTTCCTGGCGCGGCTGATTTCCGACATCGGCCATTCGCTGACCGGCATCGACATCCATCCCGGCGCGCAGATCGGCGCCAGCTTCTTCATCGACCACGGCACCGGCGTGGTGATCGGCGAGACCGCCATCATCGGCCAGCGCGTGCGCCTGTACCAGCATGTGACGCTGGGCGCCAAGCGCTTTCCGGCCGACGCCACCGGCGCCCTGATCAAGGGCAACCCGAGGCATCCCATCGTCGAGGACGACGTCGTCATCTACGCCGGCGCGACGATACTCGGGCGGGTCAGCATCGGCGCCGGCAGCACGGTCGGCGGCAATGTCTGGCTGACCCACAGCGTCCCGCCGGGCAGCAATGTATCGCAGGCGCAGATGCGCAACGACTAGCGGCTCAGGCTAGCGACAGCGAGCAGGCGAGTTCGAACAGGTGCCTGCCATCGACGACTGCCCTCGCGTCCTTCGAGCATGCCCACGACCCGCTCGATCGCGACGCCCGGATCGCCGGGATCAGATCGCGTGCGCCGCGTGCAGGCTGTCGAGAATGGCCGACTTGAGCGGGACCAGGGCGGCATCGCCGCGGCGGCGCGGAC
>DASYLQ010000475.1:0-2983 GCA_036009485.1 Janthinobacterium sp. | reverse complement strand
CAATAACCTCGGCAACGTATTCGCCGCGGCCGGCATGCATGAGCAGGCCGTGCCGCATTTCGTGCGCGCCACCCAGCTCAACCCCGGTTTCATGCAGGCGCACAGCAATATGCTGTACGCGATGACCCATGTGGAAACGCTCGCGCCGGCGCAGATGTTCGAACAGCACCGCCGCGTCGGCGCATTGATGGCGGCCGGGGCCGGCGCGCCGGCCCCGCATCTGAATACGCGCGAAGGGCAGCGTCCGCTGCGCATCGGCTTCGTCTCGGCCGACCTGCGCCAGCATCCGGTGACCCTGGCGGTGGAGCCGATCTGGGCCCAATGGGCCGGCAGCGACCTGCAGATCTGGGTCTACCACAACAGCATCCGGGAAAATGAAACCAGCCTGCGCCTGCAAGGCTTGGTGCATGGCTGGCGCCAGGTAGCCCAGCTCGACGACCAGGCGCTGGCGCGGCAGTTCCGCGCCGACCGCATCGATATCCTGATCGACCTGTCCGGGCATACCGGACACAACCGCCTGCCCCTGTTCGCCCTCAAGCCGGCGCCGGTGCAAGCGAGCTGGCTGGGTTATCCGGCCAGCACCGGCCTGGCCGCCATCGACTATTACCTGGCCGACCGCCACCTCGCTCCCCACGGCGAAATGGAACAGTTCTTTACCGAGCAGATGGTGCGCCTCCGCCCGACTACATCATTCCGGCCCATACCCACCCGGACATCGACAGCGTCGAAGTCTACGTCAGCGGACAAATCAGGTTTTCGCACTGCGGCCGCTTCGTCTTTGAAACGGCCGGCACCGTGGCCGGCCCGGACGACGGCAGCTTTGCCTGGCGCCTGCTGCGGGTGCGGCCGCAAGACCGCCACGGCGCCGTGGTGGGGCCGGGCGGCGCCATGTTCATGTCGATCCAGCGCTGGATCAACCAAAAGACGCCGACCTCGGTGGCCCTGAACTACAGCGGCCCCGTGATGGACCCGGATCACTTCCGCCTGGTCGACAGCGGCGAGCCGGAAGTGCGCGAGCAGGCCAGCCTGGGCGAGGCCGACGCGCTGTAGCGGGTCCGGGCCAGTCTCGGGGCTGGCGCGGCAAATCCGGATAAAATGCGCCGATGCAAAAAAAATCGCCAACATTCCCTGGTCCGCTGAGTGCGCGTGCAGCAGTGCTCGCCGTGCTGCTGTCCGGCAGCGACCAGACCGGCGCCGAGCCCCTGCAAGGCAGGGTGTCCTTGGGCGCCATCGTCAAGATCCTGAAGCGCAAGTATCACTGGCCTATCGAGGCCAGCAGCTTCCCGGCAAATGCCGCCGATGGACGCGCCACCTGGGCCACGGTGTATAGCCTGGCGCCCGAGGTCATCGCCGCGACGCTCGATGCCGGCGGCCGCGACTGGCTGGAAAGCAGGAAGACGGCAAGGCCGGCTCCCGCGCGGCGGCAGGGTGGCATTCAGCGGGCATAAGATATCAAGACGGCGTCACGCAGCCATTCCCCCAGGCGCGCATGGGGCGGCGCCGTTTCGCTACCAATCGAACGCGGCATTTTTTGCTGCGATGCAGACTTTCGGCCAACAAGTCTTGCGATAAGGAACACGAATCGCCAAAAAAAATTCACCGCAAGATCGCATGAAATACAAAAACTATTGCTTGCCCTGCCGCTCCTGTCCGCTGTTTCCTTTTCGGCCCAGCCCGACGAAACGGGACGGCATCCTGCCTATATCCACACCTTGAGGACCTGCGCAGCGCCAACTGGCTGGTGCAGCAGCGCCGTCCGGAAGATGGCGCCATCAAGGACGACGAGCGAGTCATCCGCGAAGAAATCAGCGCCGCCTACGACGAAATCGAGCATGCCGCCATCAGGGATGGAAAAGACTCCGGGCAGGCTTGCGCTGTCCGGCTGAGCGGAACCGAATTATTCAGCGCCGCCCGGCCGCAAACAGCAAGGCATCTTCGAGGCGATCGTTACCCCAGAACATTTCGCTGCCGACAAAGAAGGTCGGCGCCCCGAAAATACCGCGCCTGGCGGCTTCTTCCGTTTGCCTGCGCAGGCGGCTTTTGGCCTCGCCGGAGCGCGCTGCGGCGATCAGCTCATCTACAGGCAGCCCCAGCGCTAGCAGCACCTCGCTCACCGCGGCCTCATTGTCGATGTCGCGGTCTTCGGCAAAATTGAGCTGCATGATGCGCCCGGCGTAGGCGGCGAACCACGGCTGTTGCGCGCCCAGCAGCGCCACGCGCATCGGCAGCAGCGCACTGCGCGGGAAGGCCGTCGGCTGCTTCCATGGTAATGCATATTTTTCACACAGGCGCTGCATGTCGCGCCAGGTGTAGGCGCCCTTTTGAGGTTGCAGCACGAACGGTGAACTGTCCCATCCGAAGGACTTGAATATCGGTCCCAATAAAAAAGGTTTCCACACAACAGGCACGGCGTACTCCGCGGCCAGCGCTCCGATCCTCATCAGCGCGGGATAGCTGTAGGTGCTGCCGAATTCAAACCAGAATTCCAGCGGCTGCGGCGGGGCGGCGGCGTTGGTCGTCATGAGACTGCCTGATCGTAGATGACGAGGCAGCGCGCCCCGACGTTGACGCGCGGCGTGAAAATAGCTTCCAGTTTTTCAGGACGGAACGGTACATTATTCATTAATGTGCTCAACATGCCCCATAAACTTGACGTTACCCTATCCATTTCACTTCCTTTTATTTCCAGTGAAATTGCACTTTTCGAAAATACAAAAATAAAGTCAGAGATATAATTTTATTTTTTTGAGCTTTTATCACACCAGTCTCCATAATATTCCATATAGTGCCGTTATACTTCCTCAACTGACGGCTTATCATTCAGGTCGAGGGCCAAAGTCTATGCTATCCATGCATTCCGGACGCAGCAGCGAGATGGTCACCATCTTACCCATGACGGCGGTGAGGGGGATGCCGGCATCGTCGGACAGCACTTCGACGGTGTAGCAAAAATCGCGCGACAGGCCTTCGTCGGCCTCGAGGC
>DASYLQ010000474.1:0-2000 GCA_036009485.1 Janthinobacterium sp. | reverse complement strand
CCTTCTTGAACAGCGCCCCTTTCGACACGACGTCGTCATTGGCGTCGAGGATCAGCACCTTCGACTTCGGCTTGTGACGGCTGAAATAAAACGCCACCTGGCAGGCCCGTTCATACGGCCCGGGCGGGCAGCGGTAGGGCGCCGGCGGGATCGACAAGGCATACACGCCGCCGTCCGGCATGGCTTCGAGCTGGGCCCGCAGGGCGACGGTCTGGGCGCCGGCCTTCCACGCGTGCAGCACCTTGTCTTGCGCGCCCGGCTGCAGCATGCCGGGCAGCTGGTCCCACATGAATTCGATGCCGGGCGAAAGCACCAGGCGGTCGTAGGCCAGCGTTTGTCCGCCGGCCAGCCTGACCAGGCGCCGGTCGGCGTCCATGCCCTGCACCGTGTCGCGCACGATGCGCACGCCGTGCTTGCGCGCCAGCGCATCGTAGCCCAGCGTCAGGTCGGCGATCTGTTTCGAGCCGCCCAGCACCAGGTTCGACAGCGGACAAGAGATGAAGCCGGCGTCCGGCTCGACCAGCGTGACGTCGACGCCGCCCTCGCTCCACATGCGGATATATTTGGCGGCGGTGGCGCCGCCGTAGCCGCCGCCGACCACCACCACTTGCGGCCGGGCCGGGCCGGCGATGCCGGCGCAGCCGACTGTCGAGGCCAGGGTGGCGCCGGCGCCGATGGCGCCTATGAAGGAACGTCGTTTCATGTGCTCTCCCTGGTTTTCAATGGGTTTTCTGGGCGGCGAAATAGGCGGCGATCAGCGCGATCTGCTCGTCGCTATAACCCCTGGCGATCTGCTGCATGACGGTCGATGGCCGCTTGCCGCCCTTGAATGCGATCAGGCTGGCGTTGAGCGCGTCTTTCGGCTGGCCGGCCAGGCTGGGCAAGGCGTCGCCGCTGGCGGCGCCGTTGGTGCCGTGGCAGCCGGCGCAGGTGGCGGCCAGGCGCTGGCCCGCCGTGATGGCGCCGGCGGCCATGGCCGGCGCCGCCAGGCCGAGCGCCATCGTCAGCAGCAGTAGGGTTCCCAGCAAAGTGAGGCGCAATCCAGGTCGCGAAAAGTGCATGGTGTTTTCCTTGTCGGTGATGATGCTCACGGCCGCACGGCCGGCGTTTCGATTTTCATGCCCTTGTCGCGCGCGGCCAGGTAGAGCTCCAGCTCGACCAGTTCCTGCGCGTTGTATTCGGGGACCTCGGCGCGCACGCCGCTGATGCAGTTGCGCAGGCGCCGCTGCAGCGAGCCCATGCCCTGCCATTCCAGCCGGTAGATCGGATAGGCGGCGGCGTGGGCTTGCGGGATCGTGCTGCTGCCGAGGCGCTTGCCGGCGTTGTCGTCGTGGCACTGGGCGCAGGACAGGTTCAACTGCCCCCTGCGCTGGAAGAACAGCCGCTGGCCGCGCGCCACCGGCATGGCCAGGCGCGCATCCTGCGGCGGCTCCAGGGGCAAGCCGCGCGACTGCATCGCCACATAGGTTTCGATGCCCAGCAGTTCTTCGCTTTCCGCCTTCAGCGGCGCGGCTTGCTGGCGCAGCTGGCGGCACTGGTTGATGCGCTGGCCCAGGTTCAGCGGCCCCTTGCTCAAGGCGTCGAAGGCCGGATAACGCGCCGCCACGCCGCGCATGCTCACCTTGGCGTCGCCATGGCAGGCGGCGCAGGACATGCCGCTCTTGCCGGCCCCGGCATTCCACAGCGCTGCGCCGCCGGCGGCCCACAGCATGGCCGGGTTCAGCATGTCGTCGCGCTGCATGGCCTGGGTCGATGGGCTCATGAATTCGAAGCCGGAGCGGCGCGCATCGGCGTCGCCGGCGCCGGCGCTCCCCAGCATGCCGAGGGCGACGATCAGCGCCAGCCAGCGCTTCATTGGCGCTCCTTCACCGGCGCCCTCATGTCACCGCCAGCGCCATCTGCTCGCTCTGCCTGAAGCCCTTGTCGCCTTCCCAGCTGAATTCCAGCGTGCCGCTCTCGGTGGCGGTGGTGAAGAACGCGATGTAGGGATTGGCGGCGAT
>DASYLQ010000473.1:0-2560 GCA_036009485.1 Janthinobacterium sp. | reverse complement strand
ATGCCTTTTTCGTGCGCCCTTCCGATCAACGTTTTCATACCGGCAATGACCTGCTTGGCCGACACAACGCTCCCAGGGAGCGATGGGTCATCGGACAGCCCGACATCGTTCAGGCCCGCTTCCAGCACTATCCAGCGAACGCCTTCCTTATCGAGCGCATCGTGCGCGAACCGCTGCATCATGCTTGGGCCGACCGGTCCGGCGTTTAGCAGCCGGTTACCGCTGATGCCCGAATTGACAACGGCAATCGATGACAGCCGAGGGTCGGATCGAAGCCGGCTGGCCAGCACGTCTGGCCAGCGTGCGTTCTTATCCTGCGTCGATCGATCGCCGTCGCTGATGGAGTCGCCCAGGATTACGATCGAGCGCGCTCCAGCGTCTGTTTCAACCAATACATCGGTGATGAAGTAACGGCTAGCTTCGGTCACGACCTTTGGCAAGGTAATCCTGGCCGTCGCGTCACCACCTTGGGCAAGGTACGCAGTTTGCCTGGCGTCGCCATGAATCGTGGAAGGAACGTCCGAACCTTTCAAGTACATGCTGATCGACAGGTCTTCAAGCGACCCGACGACAATCTCGACGGGGTCGCTGAGGACTTCCGCGCCCTTGGCGATGGTGACCGTTGAGTGCCCATCGAACAAGACGAGATGATCGGTCGCGGGGCTGATGGCGCCGCCACCCGCGCTTCGAGCAAGGTGGACTGGTCCGATGCTGATCGGTCCGGTACCGAAGGCGTTCGACAAGCGTATGCGCACCCGCGGGCCGCCGATGGTGATACGGACTTCCTGGCGTAAAGTCCGGTCGTACAGTACGCGCCCCGCAGAGTCGGCGGCAGCGCCCCAGGCGACTACCCATGTTGCGGGGCCGGTTCTGGGCGAACCCGGGTTTGCGCTGGCAAGTCCGGGCGCCGACGCGAGGAATAGTACGAACTGCGCTACGCAAAAAGTAAATCGCCGCATATACCCACCGATGGAATTCAACGTATCGATCTAATAAAGTTGGCGGATTATACTTTCTTGCGGCGTGGCTCCAAGTTTTTACACGGTATTTAACCTTTTTCAGGCGAACAGGGATATCGCTGCGCGGCGGCATGCCGCATCGGCACTGGCTTGAGCCGCGTCAATCCGGACAAATGCCCGGCTGGCCATAGCGAAAGGCCTGACTATGCTGGTTGAGGACTCGCGGCCGGTTTTGCACTTGATGAGCGGCCTTGGAGCTTTATCAATCTCATGCGTAATTTAACCGTGGGGAAAAGACCAAATAATGACCGTCATCAAAATTCGTCACGGCATCAAGCGCAAAGCCGGCATCCTTTGGATCATGGTCCTGGCTGGCCTGCTGTTGTACGGCGTGCATCCCTCGGCCGCCATGGCCAAGGCCAAGGACCCGGCGGCCCTGCCGGCCCTGCAGGTCGACCTGAGCCAGACCTCGGTATCCGGCCTCTCGTCCGGCGCCTACATGGCGGGACAATTCGCCGTGGCCTATTCCGCCATCGTCATCGGCGCCGGGCTGATCGCCGGCGGCCCGTATTATTGCTCCGGTACGGTAGGCATCGCGCCGTATATCCCTTACCTGAGCAATGCGATGAGCACCTGCATGAATCCGGACAGCGCCCACGTCGCGCCGCCGCTGGCCAGCGCCTCGTGGAGCGCGGCAAACATCTTTTCAAGGGATGGCGCGATCGACCCGACGTCCAACGTGGCGAAACAAAGGATCTACTTGTTCAGCGGCAGCGACGACCAGACCGTGACGCGGCCGGTGGTGGACCAGGCCAGGCGCTTTTACCAGTTGGCCGGCGTACCGGAGGGCAACATCCGCTATGTGATCACTTACCACGCCGGGCACGCCTTCATCACCGACAAGAATGGCGACCAGGCTTGCCCGCTGACGGCGCCGCCCTATATCAACGATTGCGATTATCCCCAGGCGCACGACTTGCTCAACCATATATACCAAAACCTGCAGCCGCCCTCGGCCCGACTGAGCGGGAAGATCGTCAAGTTCAACCAGCGCAGTTATGCGCGCGACGCCTTTTCCAGCATGAGCAATACTGCCTACGCTTATGTGCCGGCATCCTGCGCCAGCCAGACTTGCCGGGTGCATATCGCCTTCCACGGTTGCTATCAGGGCGCGGCGGCGATCGGCGACCATTTTTATGCGCGGGCCGGGTATAACGAAGTAGCCGACGCCAACAACATCGTCGTGCTTTATCCGCAGGCGGAGCCGAGTCCCGTGTATCCGTACAATCCGAGGGGCTGCTGGGATTTCTGGGGCTATACCAGCGTCAATCCCTTCCTGCCGGATTTCTACCTGAAGAGTGGCACCCAGATGGCGGCGGTCAAGGCGATGCTGGACCGTCTCGCCGCGCCGCGCGGATCGCACTGACTATCGGCTTAGAGCCTATTCCAGTAGGTAATGCGTCGCTGCTTGCGCGCCTGGCGAGCGGGGACGGCGTTGCTCGTCGTAGCATGGCCCGCCATGATGGCTAGCCGTGCGTCCTCCTCCCGCCTGGTCCGCGCTCACCGGGCATCGCCAGCCGCTGCCGCCTCCCTACTGGAAC